>JBDQIL010000280.1:0-5935 GCA_040264415.1 Myxococcota bacterium | reverse complement strand
GGGAGATCTCAAACCGGGAGATTTCCTTGTACCCCTCCGGCGACGGATCGATCAATCCTATAATGCCGCCTTCGCCCTGGCAGTACAGCAGGTTCTCAGCGAAAATGCAGTTGCCCTTGTTCACGCTGCGGTCTCTCCACGCCCTGCGGTCGCGAGCCTCGACCGCGACGGCGACTCCCTGCCCGACGACCGCGACATCTGCCCCCGGGAGCCCGAGACGGTCAACGGCGTTCACGACGACGACGGCTGTCCCGAAGACCCGGCGGTGCTGGCCGACGAGCGCGGCGACGGAGAGACCCTGTCGCTCGCGGCGGGCGGCGACTCCGACGGAGATGGCCTCCCAGACCGCGAAGACGCCTGCCCCGAGGTCGCCGAAGACCTCGACGGCGTGGCGGATCGCGACGGCTGCCCAGAGGATGACATCGACGAGGACGGCGTCGCCGATCCCCTCGATCGGTGCCCGATGATGGCAGAGACGGTCAACGGCTTCGACGACGAGGATGGCTGCCCCGAGGCCGTGTCCGAGGCCGCAGCGCAGGTGTCGGGGGTGGTGCGCGGCATCACCTTCCGCACGGGCTCCGACCGGCTGGAGCCGGCCTCGACGCCCGTGCTCAAGAAGGTGCTCGCGCTGCTGGCCGAGGAGCCCACGCTAGACGCGCGGATCATCGGCCACACCGACGCCGTGGGCGACCGTGACCGCAACCTCGACCTGTCGGCGCGACGCGCGGCCTCGGTCGAGGCGTGGCTGGTGGCCCGGGGCATCGACTCGGGCCGGCTGAGCTCGGAAGGAAAGGGCCCCGACCAGCCCATCGACACCAACGAGACCGCGGACGGACGCGCGCTGAATCGCCGCGTCGAGATCACCTACCAGACCCGGACGACCCCATGATGCGCTCGCTCTTGACCCTGACCATCGGTCTCACCCTCGGGGCGACTGCAGCCGCCGATCCCTGCGACGACATGCAGGTGAGCGACGGCGTGGTGCGGGTCGGCGCGCTCGGCGCCACCGGCAAGCTCGAGCCCGCCGAGATGAGCTGCCTCGACCGCATCGGCGCGGCGCTGGTGGCTCGCGGTGGGGTGCGCTCGGTGACCGTGGCGGCCCGGGTGCGGGATCCCTGGCGGGTGGACGGGACCGGCCAGCGGCTGGCCGCCATCGCGGGGGCGCGCATCGGGTCCGCGGGGGTGCCCCCGGCGCGGATCACGATGATCGTGCCCCCCATGGGCCCGGGCGGCGTCGAGGGGTTGGCGATCACCTTCACCGAGGCCCGCGACTCGCGGCCGGTGGGTCGGCTCATCGGGGCCACGGGCCCGGTCTCCACCGGCCCGAGCCCCGACCAGATGGCCACGGCGGCGCCGGGTGCGGCCCTCGAAATGGGGGCCCGCGTGGCGACGGGCCCGGGGGCCTCGGCCACGCTGGGGCTGGCCGATGGCAGCCGCCTGCGGGTGGAGTCCGGCTCGGTGCTCGTGCTGGGGCGCCTCACCATCGACGCCGAGATGCAGCGAAATGTCGGCATCGAGGTGCTCGCGGGCGAGGTCACGGCCGACGTGCGCTCTGCTGGCGGGCGCTTCGAGGTGCAGACCAGCTCGGGGGTGGCCGGCGTGCGCGGGACCCGCTTCCGGGTGGCGCGGTCGGACGACGGCCGGATGCGGCTGGAGACGCTCGAGGGCCGGGTCAACCTGGGCAACGACAAGGGCGACGTCGACGTCGCGCTGGGGCAGGGGTCATCGATCGTGGCGGCGATGGCGCCCGCAGCCCCCCAGGCGCTCCCAGCGGCTCCGGAGCCGCGCCGTCCCCTCGACGCCGCCCGCGCGGCGAGCACGCTGGCCTGGCGGGCGCCCGATCGCGCGCCCGGCTGGCGCCTCGAGCTGGCCCGCGACGCGGAGTTCCTTCGTGAGGTGTCGGTGGTCCACGGCGAAGGAGCCCGTCGCCACCGCCCCGAGCTCGCGCCGGGGATCTGGTACTGGCGGGTGGCCTCGGTCGACGCGGACGGCTTCACGGGCACCTGGTCCACCGTGCACGCCCTGCGTGTGGCAGACTGAGCGCCATCTGGCGCGACCTCCCCATCGAAGGCCTGCTCTCCTCGGCCGTTCTGATGATCGCGGCGGTCGGGGCGAGCACGCGCGTGATCGCGCCGGAGACCTGGTCGGCCCTCGACCAGCCCGTCCTCGACCTGCTCGCGGTGGTCACGCCTCCCCCGGCACGCGACACCCAAGCGGTGACAGTGGTGCTCCTCGACGACGAGAGCCTGGTGCGTCTGGGCGCGCGATGGCCGCTCCCGCGCGCCACCTGGGCGACGTTCCTGAGCCGCGTCGCGGCGCTGCGGCCGCGCGCGGTCGCCATCGACGCCTGGTTCGAGACCCCGGCCCCCAGCGAGGCGACCGAGCTCGCCCTCGATGTGTCGGACGAGTTCAGGATGTTCGGCTTGGACCGCACGCCCGAGGGCGGCATGCTGGCTGCGATGCTCGAGAGCCGGGCCGCCTCGCTCGATGGTGATCGGCGCATGGCCGAGGCGCTGTCCGGGTTGGGCGTCGGTGTGCTCGGCACAGCCTGCGCCGGGCAGGTCTCCGACGCGCTGCAGATGGGCGGCGCCGCCCTGGTGCAGCCGCTGGCGGTCCCCACCGGGGCGGCGGCCCCCACCACCCGGTGCGAGCACGTCGCAGCGAGCATCCCCCCGTTGGCGGTGGCGGCTCGTGACCAGGGGAGCCTGCACGTCGAGACCGACGCCGACGGTGTCATCCGCCGCTACCCCTTCTGGTACGGGGTCGGGGAGGCGACGCTCCCGTCTCTGGCGGCGGCGATCGCCCGGGTGGTCGCGCCCGACGTCCTTCGAGACCGGCTGGGGAGCGGCCGCGCGTTCGCGGGCGGCACCGGCGTGCTCCGCCCCATCGATCCCACAGCCTGGCGTCGCCTGCGCTTCAGCGACGTGCTCGAGGCGCCCCTCGACGCGCCCGCCCTGGCCGAGGCCATCACCGGTCGGGTGGTGTTCGTGGGGGTCAGCGCCCAGGGCACCGAAGACCTCGTGCTGCTCCCGGTCGCGGGCCCCAGCCCCGGCGTCTTCGTGCACGCGGCGGCCTGGGTCGATCTCTTCGACGGGCAGGTGATGGACGCCACCGGGCCCCGGGCCCGCTCTGGTGCCGGCCTGGCCACCACCCTGCTGCTCCTCCTCGGCCTCGGTATGCGGCGGGAGCAGCGAGCCTCGCGGCTGCTCCCGGCCACCCTGGGCGCCGCAGCTGCCTGGATCGGGCTCGCCGCGGTCGCGCACGCGTCAGCGATCCTCTTGCCCGTGGCGCTGCCCCTGGCGGGCATCCTGGGCTGGGGGGCCGTCCGCCTGGGCTTCGCTTGGCGCCGGGCCGACCTCGCCCGGCGACGGGCTGCGGGCATCCGCGACGCCTTCGCCCAATACGTGGCGCCCGAGGTGGTCGAAGAGCTGGTCCGCCAACCGGAGCGCCTGCGCCTCGGCGGTCGGCGTCGGGTCATCACCGCCTTCTTCAGCGACCTGCAGGGCTTCACCGCGCTGTCTGAGGCGATGGACCCCGCCGATCTGGTCGCCCTGCTCAACCTCGTGTTGGGCGCGCAGTCCGACGCCATCGTCGCCGAGGGCGGGATCATCGACAAGTACATCGGCGACGCGGTCGTGGCCATCTTCGGGGCGCCGGTCGCCCGCGACGACCACGCCGCCGCCTCGGTCCGCGCGGCGCTGGCCTGCCAGCGGTGGATGACCGCGCGAAACGCCGAGGCGGTCGCCGAGGGGCGCGCCCCCCTCCGGGTGCGCATCGGGCTGAACACGGGAGAGGCGGTGGTCGGCAACATGGGGTCGGCCCAGCGCTTCGACTACACGATGTTGGGCGACACGGTGAACCTCGCCGCGCGGCTCGAGGGCACCAACGCGGTCTACGGCACCTCGATCCTGGTGGGGCCGGGTACCCGAGAGAAGGTGGATGACGTGTTGTTTCGAGAGGTGGACGCCGTGCGGGTGAAGGGTCGGCGGCAGGCGGTCACGCTCTACGAGCCGGTCGCGCCCCTCGAGCAGGTGACCCCCGCGCAGCTGGCCGCGGTCGAGGCCTTCCACGCGGCCCTGGCCGACTGGCGCGCGGGCGATTGGGCGGCCTGCGCCCGGGGCCTGGCCCCCCTCGTGGCGGCGGGCGACCCCGTGGCTGCCACCTTCCAGGCCCGCATCGACGCGCACGGTGGCGCGCCTCCCCCGGGCTGGGACCCGGTCTTCCACATGACCACGAAGTAGGCGGGCCTCGATCGGAGTAGGGTGGCTGTCCAGAAGGTCAGGAGTGTTCGATGTCCAAGCTGAAGCGCGCAGCGAGTCAGACCCGGTCCTGGTCGAAGAAGGCTCCACACGACGGCCCCTGGGACGCCATCGTCATCGGCTCGGGCATGGGCGGCATGACCGCCGCCGCGCTGTTGGCCAAGCTCGGCCGCAAGGTGCTGGTGCTCGAGCAGCACTATGTGCCGGGCGGCTTCACGCACACCTTTCGGCGCAAGGGCTACGTCTGGGATGTGGGCGTGCACGCGGTGGGCGAGGTGACCCACCACAGCGTCACCGGGCGCTTGCTCTCCCGGCTGACCGACGGAGAGCTGACCTGGACGAGCCTCGGCCCGGTCTACGACGCCTTCCACTACCCGCCGCGGCATGAGGGGGAAGACGGCGTCGACATCGACTTTCCAGACAGCCCCCGGCAGTTCCGCGACAACCTCATCGCCGCCTTCCCCCACGAGCGCGAGGCCATCGACCGCTACCTCCTGGCCGTCAAAGAGGTCGCGGGCACGATGCGCGGGTACTACCTCGCGCGCCTGTTTGGCGGAAAGCGCGGCCGGGTCGCCGACCTGCTCATGGCCCGCGACGCCCGCAAGCACCTCACCCGCCACACCCGCGAGGTCATCGAGGGCCTCACCGACGACCCCCACCTTCGCGCCGTCTTCACCGCGCAGTGGGGCTACTACGGCTCGGTGCCGTCGCGCTCGTCGTGGGCCATGCAGGCCCTCGTCACCAAGCACTTCCTCCACGGCGCCTACTACCCGGTGGGCGGCTCGGCCGAGATCGCCCGCTGCCTGCTCAAGACGGTGGCCGACGCCGGGGGATGGACCCGCATCTGCGCCGACGTCGAGCAGATCGGGGTGGAGGACGGCGCCGCGGTGGGCGTGCGCCTGGTGGGCGGCGAGCAGATCGACGCGCCGGTGGTGGTGAGCGCCGCGGGCATCCTGTCGACCGTCTCCCGCCTGCTGCCCCCCGAGGTGCAAGACACCGAGTGGGCCCGCACGGCCAGCCGCGAGCCGCCCTCGTCGGCGCACGTCTGCCTCTACATCGGGTTCAAGGGCGACATCCGCGCGGCGGGGGCCTCGGCCGCGAACCAGTGGTTCTACGACGTGTGGGGTTGGGACAGCGACTCGGACGCCTGGGACATCTCCGACCCCGACCACCTGCCCGACGCCCCCTGCCTGTACTGCTCGTTCCCGTCCCTCAAGGATCCCCACCACGACCCGGGCCCTGAGCAGCGCCACACCGGCGAGGTCGTGACCTTCGTGGACTGGTCGGAGTTCGAGCGCTGGGCGGGCACCCCGTGGCGCAAGCGCGGGCCCGAGTACGACGCCCTGAAGCAGAAGCTGCAAGACAAGCTGCTCGACCACTTCTTGCGTCGCATGCCCGGCCTCGCGCCCTTCGTGGACTACGTCGAGCTGTCCACGCCGGTGTCCACCGACACCTTCGTGCGCCCCATGCAGGGCAGCATCTACGGCATCGAGCCCACGCCGCAGCGCTTCGAGAACCCGTGGCTGCGCCCCCGGTCGCCCGTGCCGGGCCTGTTCTTTGCCGGCAGCGAGGTCACCACGGTGGGCGTCATCGGCGCCATGATGGGCGGCGTGCTGGGGGCGGCCGCCGTCGCCCCCCTCGAGGCCGTCCGCTACATCCGGGGCGGCGAGGGGGGC
>JBDQIL010000279.1:0-5940 GCA_040264415.1 Myxococcota bacterium | reverse complement strand
CCCCACCGTCCGGGGTCGGCTACCAGAGGGTGGGCCCCAGATCGCCCTGGGGCACCCACCCCATCCACCACGGCAGCGCGATCACCCCGATCAGGGTGAGGTACAGACCGATCAGCCAGAGCACCCGTCGCCGGGGCCCCGCCCGGAGCGCCTCTGGGGGCAGCGGGCGCCAGCCGAAGGCCGCCGCGTCGGCCGCGAGGGCGATGGCGAGCCCGGCGACCCCGTCGAGCAGCCAGTGCTGGTCGAGGGCCAGGGTGCTCCAGGTGATGCCCGCCGCCGTCACCAGCATCAGCCGCCCCAGCGCGGGGTCGCAGCGCTGCATGATGCGGGCGGCCAAGAAGCTCGCGGCGACATGCATGCTCGGGAAGCAGTTGGTGGGCGGGTCGAGCCAGCGGGTGAAGGCCAGCCCCCAGGTGAACAGGTCGCTCACGACGACCGGGTCGCGGGGCACCGTGACCGGCCACAGCAGCCAGAATGGCAGGCCGCTCAACGTCAAGGCGAGGTAGGCGATGGCGCCGCGAAAGAGCACGCGTCGATGCTCGACGATCGCCAGCGGGATCAGCGCCTGGGGGACCAGCCAGAGGTAGAACAGCACGGCCGCCGGGGTGAGCGGGACCCAGGCGTCGATCGGGGTGGGCAGCTGGTGCAGGGTCACGCCAGCCCCCGCCTGCAGGTAGGCGACGAGGCTGTAGATGCCGTAGAGGCCCACCAGGCCGGTCAGCCCCGCCGCCGCCCGACCGCCGGGCGTGACCGGGCGGTCCCACCACGCGGGCGAACGGGGAGCGCTGGGTCCGGCGGTGGGGGCGGGTGACATCGCGCCACGATCCCACATTCCCCCCCGTCCATGGGGCCAGCGTGTAGGCTGGGCCGCCGCCTCGGATCCCCCATGATCCGCCCCTCCCTCCGAATGGGTCTCGCGGTCGCCTTGGGCGCCTGCGCCGCGCCGTCGTCGCCCGCTCGGGTCGCGTCGGACGACGACTCGGCGGCGCCGGCCCACAGCGGCGGGTCGGACAGCGCCGCGCCCTCGCCCTCCCCCGCACCCGACTACTCGGGGGGCGCCTGTCCCACGCTGACCGCAGGCACCAACACCTTCGCGACGGGGGACACGACCTATTCGGTGGAGGTGTGGCTGCCGCCCGAGCCCGATGGCGCGCCGCTGCTCTTTGCCTGGCACTCGCTGGGCAACACGGCCACGGGCATCGTCTCGGGCATGGGGCTCGAGCCCCTGGTGGCGGCCGAGGGCATCATCCTGATCGCCCCGCAGTCCAGCGGCGCCCCGACCGAGTGGCGCATCCTCGACACCCCCACCAACAACCCAGACTACCGGCTGTTCGAAGACCTGCTGGCCTGCGCGTGGCGCCAGTGGGGCGTCGATCTCGACCGGGTGTGGTCCACCGGGATGTCGGCTGGCGGGCTGTGGACCAGCTACCTCACCATGCACGGCGCGAAGTGGCTGGCCGCGACCGCCCCCATGAGCGGCGGCTCCACCATCTACAACACGCCCGAAGAGCCGATCCCCGCGATGCTCACCTGGGGGGGCGAGGCCGACACCTACGATGGGCTGAGCTTCGACCGGGCGTCGGTCAACCTGTCGGAGGGCCTGCGCGGCGACGGCTCGTTCGTGGTCGAGTGCGTGCACGACCGCGGGCACGCGCTGCCGCCCTGGGGCTTCGAGCCGGCCTGGACCTTCCTGAAGGCGCACCCCAAGGGGGTGACCCCAGAGCCCTGGGCGGGCGCGCTGCCGGACTCGATGCCGGCCGAGTGTCGGATCCCGTGAGGCGGGGGCGCTGGGGGTGGCTCAGCGGGCCCCCGCGCAGCCGCCGATGATCGAGTCGTCGCCGTCGTCGCAGTCTCGGTCGTCGCTCCAGTCCTGGGTGTAGTAGCCGTCTCCGTCGCGGTCTTCTCCGAGGTCGGTGAGCGCTGGGTAGTAGACGACCGGCGCCGATCCGCTGAGCGTCGCGCGCAGGTAGAGCGTCTTGGCGTCTGGCGAGTCGTTGTAGATGTCGATGTCGTAGTTCGAGGTCTCGAGCGTGGTGGAGCGGTCGGAGTCGACCAGGGTGTAGGTCACCGCGCCGTAGGTGTTGCCCCACCGGTCGAATCCAGAAGACCCCGCGTCGAGGTAGAAGTACCGGTATGGCGGGATGGTGAAGCTCCACCAGTCCACGTCTTCGTCGTCGTGCAGGGTGGCTGTGAGCCGGCTGGCGTAGGGCATCACGTAGAAGTTCGCCCAGGCGTTGTTGTCGAGCAACGGTGCGATCCGGCCAGCCGAAGCCTCGTCGGTGCCGGCCTCGTCGATGGCGTCGGGCTCGGCGGGGTCGGGGCGCACCCACCGGTCGCAGTCGGCGTCGACGCCGGTCGTGGGCTCGTCGGCCAAGGCCCACGGGTGCACGTCGGGGTCGTCGTCGTCGCAGTCGTGGTAGGTGCCCCACTCGTCTCCGTCGGCGTCGACGTGGTCGATCACGGCGAGCTGGTACTGTCCGACGCCGTACGCCTCGTCGTAGGCGCGCACCCGGGCGTAGTAGGTGCCCGCGGCGGGCGCCGTGAAGGTCACGCAGCTGTCGTAGCCGATGCAGTCGTCGTCCTCGTCGAGCTCTGTGGTGCCGTCGGTGTCGTAGACCGCGAGCCGGGTGTCGGTGCTGGCCGCGAGGTTGGCGGTGAAGACCAGCACGGTCTGGTCGAGGGCGAGGTCGATGGCGTACCAGTCGGCCTCTCCGTGGGGCCAGAGCGTCCGCGTACGGAAGGCCTCGCCCACCACGACCTCCTCGGCGGTGGCGGCGCTCTGGTTGGAGACGCCGTCGCCCCTGCGGGGGTAGGCCTGCCCCACCTGGCGGAACTCGAGGGCGCCGGAGACCGCCCCATCGGCCCCCACCGTGAGCTCGACATCGGGCGGCTGGAAGCGGTTGCCGAGCAGCCTCGGGGTGACCCGCCAGGCGCCCACGCCCAGATCGTCCACCAAGAAGGAGCCGTCGGCCAGCGCGCTGGCGTCGACCAGCCACGGGTCTTCGCTGTCGTCGGCGGGCGCGACCCAGATCTCGACCTCGCCCACGCCGTGACCCAGCAACTGCACGCCCCCGGTGGCGGCGGCGGCCGACACCATCACGTCGGCCTCGGCGGCCTCGCCGTCGATCTCACAGCGCAGGGTGGTGGCGCCAGCGGCGAGGCCGGTCACCGCGCCGCCGTCGGCCGCAGCCACCGCCTCGTCGGCGACCGAGAGCGCGCAGTCGGCGGTGACGTCGGCGTCGGTGCCGTCCGACCAGGTGGCCACCACCGCGAAGTCGGTCGACGCGCCCTTCCACACGTCAAGCTCGGCGGGCTCGAAGGCCAAGGCGTCGAGGGTGGCCGCGGTGCCGTCGGCGCCATCGGAGCCGTCGGCGCCATCGGACGCCGACGCGCCGTCGTCGTTCGACGCCTCTTTGAAGGTGCAGGCGGCGGCCAGGGTGAGGGCGGCCAAGAGACAGGTGCGGCGGTGGGACATGGGCGAGGGCTCCGTCAGCGGGCCGCCCCACGATATCGCTCCCGGGATGCATCCGGGTATAGGGGCCCCATGCGCCTCTCGAAGCTCCTCCTCTTGTGCTCTTTGTCTGCCTGCGGCGACGACCCCGCGGCCACCCCGGGCGATGGCGCCGACGGGACCACCGACGGCGCCGACGGGACCACCGACGGCGTGGATGGGGGATCGGGCGGCTCCGACTCTGGTGAGCCCGTCGATTGGCAGACCCTGCCGAACGCCTGCGTGGGCGCCGGGCCCGACGGCTCCGACCCCTTCACCCTGGTGGGGTCGGTCAAGAACACCGAGAGCGGCGCGCCGGGCGGGTGGTTCACCGAGATCCTCGACCTCACCGCGCTGCCCGACGACGGTCGTGTGGTCACCGCGGGTCAGGGCGGCGTGGTGGTCTTCGACATCACCGACCCGACCGACCCCGTCACGGGCGACCACATCGCTGCCGGAGACCGAAGCTTCGAGCGGTACTATCACGTCCTGTCCGCCGAGGATGGTCTGGCCTGGGCCACCCACCGCGACGTGGGCCTCGACGTGCTCGACCTGACCGACACCGGCGCCCTCGCCAAGCTCGAGAGCTTCGGCGAGAAGGGCTACGAGGGCCTCGCCCGCGCCGGAGACTGGCTCTACGTGGCCAGCACCGAGGGCTTCGTCGATGTCTGGCAGGTAGACGACCCCGCCGCGCCGGTCTGGCGGTCTCGGGTGGAGGGCCTCGCCCGCCCGTGGGACGTCGCGGTCGCCGGCGACGTGGCCTACGTCGCGGACGGCGAGGCGGGCGTGGTGGCGCTGTCGCTCGCCGATCCGGCCGCCCCGGTGGTGGTCGGCACGGCGCCCAGCGCGGGCTTCCCCATCCGCCTCGTGGCTGCCGGCGGCGCCCTGTACGTGGCCTCGGGCGCGGGCGGGCTCGAGATCTACGATCTCGCCGATCCCCTCGCCCCCTCGCCCCTGGCGCAGGTCGACGTGGGCGGCTCGGCCCAAGACCTGACCGTTCACGACGGGCTGGTGGCCGTCACCACCCAAGAGGCGGTGGTGGTGCTCGACATCGGCCGGACCGGGCGCCCAGCCGACCCCCTGCCCTTCGCCTACGAAGAGACCGAGCAGTACGCCATGGCCATCGACGCCACCGGCGACACCTGGGCGGTGGGCGACTGGAACATCCTGGGCCTGTGGGACATGGGCGACGGGCCCGCGCCGGCCCTCGATCTGGGCCTCGACATCGTGACCTTCCTCGACGGCGCCGAGACCCTCGAGGTGAGCGTCACCAACCGCGGCGGCGCCACCTTGGATCTGGCGGGCGTCGAGCTTCCCGACGGCCTCACCGCCCAGGTCTCCCAGGTGGCCATCGCGCCGGGCGACAGCGCGCGGCTGGCGCTCACCTGGGACGGCGTGACCTCGCTCGAGGGCCAGAAGGGCTGCATCGCGAGCGACGACCCGGGGCGGCCCACGCTCCAGTTCGCGGTGACCTCGGGCGCCGACGGCGAGGGGCGGGTCATCGGCATGGCCGCCCCCGACTTCTCCCTGCGCGACCTCGACGGCACCACCCATCGGCTGAGCGAGCAGCTCGGTCACCCGGTCGTGTTGGCCTACTTCGCCACATGGTGACCGCAGTGTGCGTCGGAGGTCTCCGACTTGCAGGTCCGAATCTGGGAGCGCTACCAAGACCAGGGGGTCGTGGTGTGGGGCATCGCCACGCGCGAGAACGAAGAGCGGGTGCGCAGCTACGCCGAGTCGCTCGGCGTGACCTTCCCCGTGCTGCTCGACGAGACGGGAGAGGTGGACCGCCTCTACGACCTGGCCTTCGCCTTCCCCACCGGGGCCTACCCGCAAGACTTCGTGGTGGGCACCGACGGGCGGGTCGTCTACGCCAGCAATGAGCCCGACGTCGAGGCCATCGAGCGCGCGGTGCAGGACGAGCTGGCGGAGTAGGCCCGGCGTCCGCGCGTCCCGCGCCCGCCGGTGGAGATCAGGCGCTGGGCAGGGCGTAGAACCAGACGCCGTCGTCGTCGAACTCCAGCCGCACGAGGTCGAAGGCGGGCGCCTCGTCGTTCGGATCGAGGCCGCCGTCCTCGATCTCGATCGCGAGGATCGCGCCGTCGGCGCCCCGCTCGACCGTGGCGCCCAGCGCGATGTAGGCGGCGCGGGCGTCGGGGTTGGTGGCCGGGTGCCAGGCGTCCACCGCGTCGGCGCCCAGGGCCTCCTCCACCAGGCGGTAGCCATCGGCGTCGGGCTCGGCCTCGACCGCCTGCACCTCGGTGGGGACATTCGGGCCGAGGGTCTCGGCGATCCAGATGATGATGTCGGTGACGGGGCCGGCCGTCTCGATCCGCGGCAGCGGGGCGTCGGGGAGGTTGTCTGCGGCGAACGCGGGGGCGCTGGCCGAGAGGGCGAAGGCGAAGAGGGCGGCGGTGCGGAGGGCGAGCGAGCGGGCGGTGGACATTGGG
>JBDQIL010000278.1:0-5957 GCA_040264415.1 Myxococcota bacterium | reverse complement strand
GGTCGCGCGAGGCCCTCCACCCACGGGCCCTCCGCCCCCAAGACCTCGACCGCGGCACATTGCACCCTGAGCGCTGGGTCGTGCCGGCCGCGACCGCCGCGGCCATCGAACGGTGCCGGGCGCGGGGCGGGCGCGTGGTCGCGGTCGGCACCACCAGCACCCGCACCCTCGAGTCGGCCGCGCTCCCGGGCGGCCGGGTCGCCGCCGGCCAGGGAGAGACCCGCCTCTTCATCCAGCCCGGCTACCGCTTCGGCGTCGTCGACGTGCTGCTCACCAACTTCCACCTGCCCCGCAGCTCGCTGATGATGTTGGTGGGCGCCTTCGCCGGCGTCGAGCGGGTCATGGCCGCCTACCGGCACGCGGTCTCGGCCGGCTACCGCTTCTACAGCTACGGCGACGCGATGCTGGTCGAAGCGGCCAGCGCGCGGACCGATTAGCGCCGCTGCCATGTCGCGACCCATCTCCTACGCGCTCCACGCCACCGCGGGCCCCGCCCGCACCGGCGTCCTGCACACCCTCCGCGGCGAGGTGCGCACGCCCGCCTTCGCGCCGGTGGGCACCTACGCCACGGTCAAGGGCCTCATCGCGCCCGAGATCGAAGGCCTCGGGGCCGACATGGTGCTGGCCAACGCCATGCACCTGATGGTTCGGCCTGGGGTGGATGTCATCGAAGACATGGGCGGTCTGCACGCGTTCATGGGGTGGAAGCGGCCCATCCTGACCGACTCCGGCGGCTACCAGGTCTTCTCCCTCAAGGAGTTCGTCGAGGTGAGCGAAGAGGGCGTCCGCTTCCGGTCGCCCCGAGACGGCGAGTGGCGCACGATCACGCCCGAGTCCTCCACCCGAACGCAGGAGCGCCTGGGCGTCGACATGGCCATGGCCTTCGACGAGTGCATCGAGTGGCCGGCCGAGAGGGATCGCGCTGCCCGCAGCACCGATCGCACCACCCGCTGGCTCGAGCGCTGCCTCGCCGCCCGGCAGGCGCCCGAGCGCACCGCGCTGCTGGGCATCGTGCAGGGCGGCTTCTACGACGATCTGCGGGTCGCCCACGCCCAGCGCCTCGCCGCCCTCGACCTCGACGCCTACGCGGTCGGCGGCCTGAGCGTGGGCGAGCCCCTCGACGAGCTGCTCTCGGTGCTCGAGGTCACGCTGCCGCACCTGCCGACCGATCGGCATCGCTACCTGATGGGTGTGGGCCTACCCATTGACATCGTCGAGGCGGTGCGCAGAGGAGTCGACCTGTTCGACTGCGTGCTCCCCACCCGGTGCGCCCGCTTCGGTCAGGTCTTCACCTCGCTGGGCCGCATCAACATCAAGAACGCCCGCTTCCTGCGGGACCGGGCGCCCCTCGATCCGACCTGTCCGTGTTACACGTGCCAGTCTTTCGGCCGGGGCTACCTCCGGCACCTCTTCCTATCCAACGAGATCCTCGCTCCCCGGCTCCTCACCCTCCACAACCTCACCTTCTACCAGCGCATGATGGCCCGCCTCCGTGAGGCCATCGAGCGAGGGGACGAAGAAGGCGAGGTCGCCCTGGCCGCCCTGCGGGACGAGGCCTTGGGATGGATGGAGCCCTTCTCCGGTTGAGCACCGGGGGGCGTCGCCTGGAACGAATCATGGACAGCTTCGCGCACACCACCGCGGTCGCGGCGGACGCCCCCTCGGTCGTCGCCCACCAAGACGCCCCCGGCGGGGGCGCCTTCACCTCGCAGATCCTGATGATGGCGGCGATCTTCGCCATCTTCTATTTTCTGCTCATCCGCCCGCAGCAGAAGGAGGCCAAGCAGCAGCAAGCGCTGCTCGCGGGGCTCCAGAAGGGCGATCAGGTCGTGACGGCCAGCGGGCTCCACGGCACCGTCTGGGAGGTCCGAGACGCCGAGGTGGTGCTCGAGATCGCCGACCGGGTTCGGGTGACGCTCGACAAGGCGTCGGTCAAGCGAAAGGTCGGCCCTGAGCCGGTCTCCACCGAAAAGGGAGCCTGAGTCATGTCCGGAACCTGGTGGACCCGCTTCCTGATCATCGTGGCCTCCGTCTTCGCGGCCATCTACTTCGTGCTGCCCACCTTCTTGGTGGACGAGCGGGCGGAGCTGCAGCGGAAGGCCGACAGCGCCAACGCCGGCGGCCCCGACACCGAAGAGGTCGAAGACACCCGGCCTTGGTACATCAAGGCCCTGCCCAGCGCGATCATCCAGCGCGGCATCGACATCCAGGGGGGCATCGACCTCACCCTGCAGGTCGAGGTGGAAGAGGCCATCCTCTCCAGCGTCCAGCGCGACATCAAGCCCATCCGTGACGCCGCCGAGCGCGAGGGCCTGAGCCTCGAGCGGGTGCGGCGGGCGCGGGGCGACTCCGTGCTGCTGCTTCAGGGCGCCACCGGGGTCGACCTCCCCGACATCCTCGCGTTCATGTCGGACCGGTACGACAACGTCTACACCTACGACAACACGCGCGATGTCGACGGCGAGAGCTACCACGCCTTCACGATGACCGAGGAGCGCAAGGAAGAGATCCGGCAGCAGGCCGTCGAGCAGGCGCTCGAGACCCTCCGCAACCGGATCGACGAGACGGGCGTGAAGGAGCCCTCCATCGTCCGCAAAGGGGACGCGCAGATCAACGTGCAGCTGCCCGGCGCGGTCGACGAGAAGCAGGCCGTGCGCGCCATCGGCACCACCGCGGTGCTCGAGTTCATGATGGTGGACGAGGAGCTGATGAAGCAGGAGGGCACCTTCACCCGGACCATCGTGTCGGCCGAAGAGGTGATGCCCCCCGAAGACTTCCTCGATGACCAGGTGCTCGACCAGTACCTGAAGGACAACGGCTCGCTGCCCGAGACCAGCCGCCTGCTCTGGGAGTACGTCGAGACCGCCGACGGCAAGGTGCGCATGACGGCCACCCAGAACAACCCGGGCTGGGTGGTGGTCAAAGACGAGGTCATCCTCACCGGTGACGACGTCAACGACGCGAACGTCGCCTTCGAGGCTCAGACCGGCCAGCCGAACGTCTCGCTGTCGTTCAAGCCCCGGGGCGCGCGCATCTTCGACGAGGTCACGGCCGAGAACGTGGGCCGCCGCTTCGCCATCGTGCTCGACAAGCAGGTGCGCTCGGCGCCGGTCATCCGCGAGCGGATCTCAGGCGGCACGGCGAGCATCTCGATGGGCACCCAAGACATGCTCACTGCCCGCAACGACAGCGCGGTGCTGGCCCTCGTGCTGCGCACCGGCTCGCTGCCGGCGCCGGTCACGGTGGGCAACATCAAGGTCGTCGGGCCCACGCTCGGCGCCGACGCCATCGAGGCGGGCCGCAACGCCACCGTCGTCGGCTTCGCGCTGGTGCTGGCCTTCATGCTGATCTACTACCGCAAGCCGGGGGTCATCAGCGTCATCGGCCTGCTGTGCAACGTGCTCTTCGTGATGGCGCTGCTGGCCATCGCTGGAGCCACCCTGACGCTGCCCGGCATCGCCGGCATCGCGCTCACGGTCGGCATGGCGGTCGACGCCAACATCATCATCTACGAGCGGATCCGCGAAGAGCTGCGCCTGGGCAAGAACTCCCGCTCGGCGGCCGAGGCGGGCTTCAGCAAGGCGCTCTGGGCCGTGCTCGACGCCAACATCACCACATTCATCGCCGGCGTGGTGCTCTACACGTACGGGACGGGGCCCATCAAGGGCTTCGCCGTGACGCTGATGATCGGCATCATCACGACCCTGTACACCGGCATCTTCGTTTCGCGCACCCTGATGGACTTCCTCACCCGGAAGGCCACGTCCCGCCTCAGCCTCTGACGCATAAAGACTGGTCCAAACATGCAGATCATCAAGCCAGGCACGAAGTTCGACTTCGTTGGCAAGCGCCACATCGCCGGGATCGTCTCGGGTCTGATGGTGTTGGCCAGCCTCGCCGTCTTCTTCTTCGTCGGACCCAACTGGGGCATCGACTTCACCGGCGGCACCGAGGTCACCATCGACTTCGCCGAGCAGCACCCCGTCGAGATCGCCGAGGTGCGGTCCGTGCTCGCTGGGCTCGACGTCGGCAACGACGCGGTTCAGAAGATCGGCGACCCCGAAGATGACGTCTACGTCATCCGAATCCAGGATCCCACCTTCGGCACCGAGGGCCTGGGCGACGAGATCATGGGTGCGCTCCGCGCGAGCTTCGGGGGCGACTGGATCCAAGAGTCCGACTTCGACGTGCAGGTCGGGGCGCGGCTCACGGTCCGGTACGGCGGCGCCGAGGTGCCCATCGTGCGGATTCAAGAGGCCGTCAAGGGCATCGAGGGCGCTCAGGTGAGCGAGAGCCCCGACGACAACACCTTCTACGTCAAGGTGCCGGGCATCGGTCAGCGCGTGGGGGAGACCGTGCTCGGGGCCTTCGCCCGTGGGTCTGAGACCAACGTCCAGGTGGGCGAGGTGCTGTCGGCCGAGACCATCGGCCCGCGGGTCGGCGGCGACCTTCGCCGGCAAGGCTTCATCGCGATCATGGCCACGCTGGCCCTGGTGCTCGTCTACGTGGCCTTCCGCTTCGAGCTCGCCTTCGCGCCCGGCGCCGTGCTCGCGCTCTTCCACGACGTCGTCATCGTGATCGGCATCTTCACGCTGACCGGGCACGAGTTCAACCTCTCGATGATCGGCGCCCTGCTCACCATCATCGGGTACTCGCTGAACGACACCATCGTGATCTATGACCGCATCCGCGAGAACATGCGGCGGTACCGCCGAAAAGATACGGCGAACCTGATCAATAGCTCCATCAACGAGACCCTGAACCGCACGGTGGCGACCTCGCTCACCACGGCGATGGCGATGTTGGCCTTCCTGTTCCTGGGCGGACCGGTCATCGAGACCTTCGCGCTGGCCATCCTCTTGGGCGTGATCTTCGGCACCTACTCGACCGTGTATGTGGCCACGCCCATGATCTTGGTGATGCAGGACCTGCGGCCCGCTCTGGAGAAGCTGATCTCGCCGCTCGCCGGCACCGACGCCGACGCCGATGCCACGCCAGCGACGCCCGACGGCGCGCTCACGGCTTCGCAGCAGCGGCGCCTCGAGCGCAAGCAGCTTCGCGAGACCTCCTCCGACTCTGCCCCCTGAGACGTAGATGACGCGCACCGAACTCATCGACGCGCTCTCCGAGCGACGCGACCTCCCTCGGCTGACCGCCGAAGAGGTGGTGGCGGCGGTGCTCGACGAGATGGCGGATCGAATGGCCGAGGGGGCGCGGGTCGAGCTGCGTGGCTTCGGCAGCTTTCAGGTTCGGCAGTACGACGCGTACACCGGGCGCAACCCCCGCACGGGCGAGCCCATCGACGTGGCGGCCAAGCGACTGCCGCACTTCAAGCCGGGGAAGCGCCTGCGGACGGTGGTCAACGGCGAGGCGGGGGGCGCGGGGTGAGCGCAGTCTTGGCCGCCGCCCTCTGCCTCTCCCCCTCCGCTCTCGCCGGCGACGTCTACGTAAACGGCGTCCGCGCCGATGATCTGCGCGAGCTCGCGATGACCGACGTGTCGGTCCGGTTCGACACGAACGGCGACCTCTGGATCGACGCGCCGGGCTACCGGGTCGAGGTCCAGGCGGGTGGGGCCGCCAAGGCGCCGCCGTCCGTTCCGCCCGCCCGCTACTGGCTGATCACCGACGATCAGGGCTCGAAGGGTCAGATCGTCGATGTCATCGTCAACGGTACGCTGGTTCGAAAGATCCGCTCGGGTGAGCCCCAGCTCATCCTCGACCTCCAGCCCTACCTGCGGCCCGGTCGCAACACTGTCCTGCTCAACGGCATCCCCACGCGGGGCGGCTGGGGTGGGCCGCTGCGCGTCTTCGTCGGCAGCGGTCGCAACGACGCCGGCACCGTTCACCTCGACTCCACTGACATCCAGCTCCGCCGCGGCGCCGACGACGCCACGCGCGGAGAGAGCCATTCGCATACGCTGGATGTTCGCTGAGCTCGTCTCGGCCCTCCCTCTCCC
>JBDQIL010000277.1:0-5962 GCA_040264415.1 Myxococcota bacterium | reverse complement strand
TCCTGACGTCGATCCGTCGAAGTCCGCGCCGCCCCCTCCCCCCTGGACTACCCTCGCCCCGCGACGGGAGGTCGAGATGGGTGGAGACGCGCCAAAGCTCAAGATGGTCCTGCCACCGGAGGCCTACAAGGAGACGCCCGAGGGCGGCCGCTACCCCCCGGTGGTCCCCGACGACACACAGATGGCCGAGCTGTCCCCCAAGGCGGTGCTGGTCGGCGCGCTCGTGGGTGTGGTGTTCGGGGCGGCGAACGCCTACCTCGGGCTCAAGGTGGGCCTCACCGTCTCGGCGAGCATCCCCGCCGCCGTGCTCGGCGTCGCCCTGTTCAAGGCCTTCCGAAGCGGCACCCTGCTCGAGACCAACATCGTGCAGACCATCGGCTCGGCCGGCGAGTCGCTGGCCGCCGGCGTCATCTTCACGCTGCCGGTGCTCTACTTGTGGGGGGAGACCCCGGGCTTCTGGCCCATCTTCCCCCTGGCCCTGCTCGGCGGCCTGCTCGGCGTCTTCTTCATGATCCCGCTCCGGCGGTTCCTCATCGTGCAGGAGCACGGCCGCCTGAGCTACCCCGAGGGCACGGCCTGCGCCGAGGTGCAGGTCGCGAGCCAGGCGGGGGGCACGTCGGCGAAGCTGCTGTTCGCCGGCATGGGAATGGGCGCGGTCTACACGGCGCTCGAGAAGTTCGCGCACGCCTTCCCCGCCGAGGTCGACCTCGCGGTGAACGCGCGGGGCTTCCGCACCAGCCTGGGCGGCGACGTGACGCCCGAGCTGCTGGGCGTCGGAGCGATCATCGGGCCGCGGGTGAGCGCGGTGATGCTCGCCGGCGGGGCGGTCGGCTGGCTGGTGCTCATCCCCCTCATCTATACCTTCGGCGGGCTGGCCGGGTCGCCCGTGCCTCCCGAGACCGAGGTGCTCGTCTCGGAGATGAACAGCTTCACCGTCTGGTCGCGCTACCTCCGGTATGTGGGCGCGGGGGCGGTGGCCTTCGGCGGGCTCTTCACCTTGCTCAAGTCGCTGCCGACCATCCTGCAGAGCGTGCGACTGGCGGTGGTCGCGCTGAAGGAGCGCCGCGCCGGCGCCGCCGTGCGACGCACCGAGGACGAGCTGTCGCTGGCCGTGGTGGGCGCCGCGCTCGGAGCCATCGCCCTGCTCGCCGCCTTCCTCCCCCTCATGGCCGGCAGCGGCGGCCACATCGGCCTGCTCGCCGGCGTGGCGGTGGTGGTCTTCGCCTTCTTCTTCGTGACCGTCTCGAGCCGGATCGTCGGGCTCATCGGGTCGTCGTCGAACCCCATCAGCGGCATGACCATCGCCACGGTGCTGGTCTGCGCCCTGCTGTTCGGCGGCGCCTACCCCGGCCCCCAGGCGCGCGTGGCCGTGCTCACCATCGGCGCCTTGGTGTGCATCGCCGCGGCCATCGCGGGCGACACCAGCCAAGACCTCAAGACCGGCTTTCTGGTGGGCGCCACCCCGCGCAAGCAGCAGCTGGGCGAGGTGGTGGGGGTCATCACCGCCGCCTTGGCGATGAGCACCGTGCTCGCCTTGTTCAAGGAGGACATCATCTCGGGGGCCTTCAAGGCGCCGCAGGCCAACCTCATCAAGCTGGTCATCGACGGCGTGCTCGACGGTGACCTGCCCTGGTCGCTGGTGCTCGCGGGCGCGGCCATGGCCGCAGCCGTGGAGATCATGGGGCTGCCCACGCTCGCCTTCGCCGTGGGGCTGTACCTCCCCATCCACCTCGCCACGCCCATCATGGTGGGCGGGCTGGTGCGCTTGGCCATCGAGACGCTCTCCAAGAAGGACGAGGTCGACCACCGCCGCGAGGTCGGCGTGCTCTTCGCCAGCGGGCTCATCGCCGGCGCGGCCCTGGTCGGGGTCGCCGGGGCGGCGCTCACCTTCATGGAGCTCGGGTGGTTCGGGGGCGAGCCTCCGCCGCCCGACGCCTGGGTGCCGGCCGCCGTCGCCTTCGGCGGGCTGACGGGCGCCTTGACCTGGGTGGCCCTCGGGCGCCCCGGTCGCCCCGAAGACCCGCCGCCCGAGGCGGCATAGACCCGCGGAGAGACACATGGATTGGGAGCTGGCCTACATGCTGGCGAACGCGACGGCCACCGCGGCCTGGCTGCCGCTGCTGCTGGCCCCGCGATCACGGTTCACCCGCGCGTTCACCGCGACCCCCCTCGCGCCGCTCGCCCTCGCGCTGGCTTACGTCGCGCTGACCTTCGTGATGCTCGCGGGAGACGGCGGCGGCAGCATGGCGAGCCTCGCCCAGCTTCGGGTGGGCTTCGCCAGCGACCCCGTGCTGCTGCTGGCCTGGGTTCACTACCTCAGCTTCGACCTGCTCGTAGGGTTCTGGGAGGTGCGGGACAGCGCTCGGCAGCGGCTCTCTGTGTGGGCAGTGGCGCCGTGCTTGCTGCTCACGTTCCTGCTGGGGCCGGCCGGCCTGGCGCTGTACCTCGGCCTGCGGCTCGCGCAGCGCGGCAGCCTGCGCTTCGACCTCCCCCCTCCCGCGGCCTGAGCGACTCGAACGGACGCGTGGGTTACGGGCTGCCCTGAGTGCCCGCGATGGGCCGTGAGGAGGAGCCGATGCCGGGTCAAGCCCACGCGCCCCGGGCCCGCGCAGGCGCGGTCTCGAGCCCCAGCACCAGCTCGGCACGCTCCACGTCGGCCCAAGACACCGTGGGCAACGCCGCGCTGGCCGACCAGATCAAGGCGCGCTCGGCGGGTCAGCTCACGTGGGAGGCCGCCCTCGGCGAGGCCCTCGGCGGCAAGCTGTACCGGGCCCTGGCCGACAAGCTGTCCGACGCCGAGCTGCGGAGCGCCGCCGAAGGGGCGGTGAGCGCCGCCACCAAGTCGCTCGACGCCTTCCTGCAGGGCGAGGCCGACGCCACCGAACAAGAGGCCGCGGCGGCCTTCGTCACGGCCCTCGACGGTCACCTCAAGCGGATGGCCGGCGACGCGGTCGCCGGCGAACTCGGCGAGATCCTGCGTGAGTTCGTCGACGACAACCCCGTGCTCATCGCGTCGGCCGCTCTCGGCGCCGCGGCCGCCTACATCCTGAGCAACCAAGAGATCGGGATGGTCGACGGCAAGGTCAAGCTCGGAGGCGGCCACGCGCTCGTCGGCGGCGTCGATCTGGGCCGAACCATGGACATCGCGGTGGAGCAGGTGCGCCTGGGCTACCGCTACGCGAGCGGCGACACCAAGGCCGAGCTGGTGGGGGACTACTTCACCGATGACGCCTCGTGGAAGGTCACCGGCCGCTACGAGCGCCAGCTCGGCCAGGGCGAGCACATCGCGCTGTCGGGCTCGCATCGCGAGCAGGCCGACCTCAGCCGCTCTCGACTCGACCTCGACTACCGAGACGGCGGCCTGGGCGCCGGCGCCTGGTGGCAGCGCGACCGCGAGCTCGGCGGCCAGACCGACACGGTCGGCGGCCACCTGACCGCCCAGCAAGACGACTGGTCGGCCTACCTGCGCGGCCAGGCGAGCACCGACGGCAGCCGACAGGCCGCGGCGGGCTTCCAGCGCACCCAAGACGACCGCTCGTGGGGCGTCGAGGGCTACTCTGGCCGAGACGCCAGCGGTCAGACCGATCGCGGGGTGCGGGCCGTCTTCAAGTGGCGCTTCTGAGCGGTCGGGAGCGGCCGCTCCGACCCGGCTCAGATGCCCAGCTCTCGCATGCGGCGCCACAGCGTGGTGCGGCTGACCCCCAGTCGCTCGGCCGCTTGGGCCCGGCGCCCCCCCGCCGCCGCGAGCGCCGCTCGGATGCGGGCCGCCTCGGGGTGGTCTTCAGCGCCAGGGGCCGAGGCCTCGCCGCCGACCGCGAACGCGAGATCGCGCACCTGCCGCACCGGGGGCGGCTCGCCGCGCAGCTCGGGGGTGAGGTCGGAGCGGCGCAACACGGAGCCCTCCCCCAAGGCGAAGGACTGCTCGATCACATTCCGCAGCTCTCGGATGTTGCCGGGCCACGGGTATCGCTCGAGCAGCGACAGCGCCGCGTCGTCGATCTCGTCGATGCGGCGCCCCCCCCAGGAGGCCGCGCGCTCGTTGAACTCGTCGATGAAGTGCCACGCCAGAGCAGCGATGTCGCCCGTTCGCTCCGCCAGGATGGGCAGGGACAGCGTCACGACCCGGACGCGGTACATGAGGTCTTCACGGAAGCGCCCCGCCGCCACCTCGGCGCGCAACGCGCGGTTCGTGGCTGCCACCACCCGAACGTCGACCTCGCGCGGCGCGGTGCCGCCGAGCGGGACATAGACCCGCTCCTGCAGCACCCGCAGCAGCCGAGCCTGAAGGTCGAGCGGGATCTCCGCCACCTCGTCGAGGAACAGCGTGCCGCCATCGGCCAGCGCGAAGTGGCCCGGCCGGTCGCGCACCGCGCCGGTGAAGGCGCCTCGGACGTGACCAAAGAGCTCGCTGGCCAGGTGGTCGGGCGTGAGCGTGGCGCAGTTGACGGCGCGAAACGGCCCCGCCGCGCGTCGGCTGCACGCATGGATCGCGCGGGCCACCAGCTCTTTGCCCGTGCCGGACTCGCCGCGAATCAGCACCGACGAGTCGGTGGCCGCGACCCGCTCCACCCGCCGGAAGAGCTCTCGCATCGCGGGGGCGACGGTGACCATCCCGTGGACTGAGGCCGGCGACGGACGCTCATCGTGTTTCACTGTTTCACCCTATCGTTGAAACAATCGTAGCAGACTCAGGGGAGCCCGTCGAGGATCCCCTACTGGCCCAGCGTACGTGGTTGGCACGCATGCTGCATACCCATCGGGCGAGCCACAGGAGCCCCCCGTGATCTTCCTTCAGAACCAAGACCCCGACACCGCGACCTTCACCTACTTGCTGGCCGACCCGGCCACGCGCGAGGCCGCGCTCATCGACCCCGTGCTCGAGCATGTGGACCGCGACATGGCCCTGCTCGAGCGGCTGGGCCTGACCCTGCGCTACACCATCGAGACCCACGTTCACGCCGACCACGTCTCGGGCGGCGGCCGCTTGCGGCAGCTGCTGGGCAGCGAGACCGTCATGCACGCCTCCGGGGGCGCCGCCTGCGCCGATCGGCTGGTGAACGACGGCGACGTCGTCGAGGTCGGCGGCCTGCGGATCGAGGTGCGGTACACGCCCGGCCACACCAGCGGCTGCACCTCCTACCGGTTGGGGGACCGCGTCTTCACGGGCGACACGCTGCTCATCGGCGGCTGTGGCCGCACCGACTTCCAGCAGGGCGACGCCGGCACCCTCTACGACAGCATCCACCGTCAGCTCTTCTCGCTCCCCGACGAGACCCTGATGTTCCCGGGGCACGACTACAACGGGCACATCTGCAGCACCATCGGCTGGGAGAAGGCGAACAACAGGCGGCTCGGGGGTGGTCGCTCACGCGACGGGTTCATCGAGATCATGGACAACCTCGACCTCGCTCAGCCCAAGCGCATCGACGAGGCGGTGCCGGCCAACCTGCGGTGCGGGCTGCCGGAGGATCCGGGCGAGCCGCTCGAGGCCCTGGGGATCGACCGGGGGGGCTACCGCGACCTCTCTCCAGCGCGCGCCAAGGACTGGGTGGAGCGGGTGCTCGCCGTCGACGTCCGCGAAGCCCATGAGCGCACGGGCCCCCTCGGCCACATCGCCGGCACCAAGCTGGTCCCGCTGGGCGTGGTGACGGCGGTGGCCAGCGAGTGGGACCGGACCCAGCCCGTGCTGCTCATCTGCCGGTCTGGAGGCCGGAGCGGGCGGGCCGCGGCGGCCCTGGCGGCGGCCGGCTTCGAGTCGGTCTACAACCTCGCCGGCGGCATGATCGCGTGGAACGAGGCCGGGCTCCCGGTGGTCGGCGCGGGCGCGGGGGCCTGACATGCTCCTCTCCACCATCCTCGCGCTGATCATCGGCTTGGTGCTGGGCCTCCTCGGCGGCGGCGGCTCCATCCTCACCGTGCCGGTGCTCGTCTACCTCCTCGACGTGCCCCCGAAGCAGGCCAT
>JBDQIL010000276.1:0-5965 GCA_040264415.1 Myxococcota bacterium | reverse complement strand
GGCTCGACGCGCGGGTCGCGGCGCTCCAGTCCGGCGCGCGGGTGACGGTGTCGGGCCCCCGCGGCAGCGGTCGGTCCCGGTTGCTGCACGAGGTCGCCGCGCGCCTCCCGCACCTGTGGCTCCAGCCGGGCCAGGAGCCCTTCTCGTCGCTCGGCGCGGTGGCCGCCGGGGTCGAGCTGGCGGGCGCCCGGTCGGGGGCGGAGGCCCGCGCCCGCGTGGCCGCCCACCTGCGCGCCAGGCTGGGTCCCAGCGGCGTGATCCTGGTGGACGACATCATCCTGGATCGCGCCACCGAGGCGGTGCTCGAGGCCGACCCGGGCCCCTGGCTGCGGGTGGGGCCCGACGGCGCGCGGGATCGAATCCCGCCCCTGCAGCCCCGCCACCTCGCGGGCCTCTTCACCGGGCCCGATCGGGTGCTCCACCTGGTCGAAGACGCCGTCACCGAGCTGCATCGGCGCGCGGGTGGTCGGGCCCGGGCGGTCGAGCAGGAGCTGCTCGCCTAAGAGCGCGCCGGGCTCGTTTCGCGCGAGGCAAGGTGCTTTCGCGCCTCCCGCGTCGCCCTCGACCAGCTGCGCGCCGAAGACCCGCCGCTGCGCCGCATGCCGGCGGGCGGGCTCGCGGCGCGCCCGCCGCTGGCGCGCTCGCTCGAAGACGTCGTGGCCTGGCTCGATCTCTTCGGGGGCCCCACGGCCCTGGCTGATCTCGCCCACGTGACCGGCCAGCGGGCCTGGGCGCTCGACGAGGCGCTCGAGGCGCTCGAGGCCGCCGGCCTGGTGTCGCGGGCCGGTGACCGGGTGTCGCCCACCGGCGCCCTCGACCCCGCAGTGACCTGGTCGGAGGCCGACCAGCGCGCCGCGCACCGGGCGGTGGCCGCGCGGCTCCCTCCGGGCAGCCCCCGCCGCCTGCGCCACCTGCTCGATGGCGCCGCCCACGATGAGGTGATCGTCGAGGCGCTGCGGGTGACCGACGCGCTCGAGCGCTCAGGGCGCCAGGCTGCTGCCTGTGCGACCGCGCTGGAGGCGCTGCAGCGCTTGCCCCTGGGCCAGAACCCGCCCGACCTCTGCGCCGCCGTGGCTCGTCTGGCCCTGCAAGAGGGTCGGGCAGACGCCCTCGATGCGCTCGCGGCCCGCCTCGACGCCGCCCCCCCCGCCGGAGACGCGGTCTTGCTGCGGCGCCTGCTCTCGGTCGAGCGCGCGCTGCGAGGCGGCGACGGAGCGCGGGCCCTGGACCTCCTGGCCGACCTCCCCCCCCTCCGTGACGGCCGCCTCCAGCGGGTCCGTGAGCGACACCTCGACCTGGTCGCCGAGCGCATGGTGCTGGGGCGAGCCGATGGCGCGGTCGCGCGGTTCGCGGCCCGGTCCACCGCCGAGTTCGACGGGCTGATGTGGAAGGCGCGCGCGGCCTATCTGCGGCACGATCTG
Source organism: Myxococcota bacterium (assembly GCA_040264415.1). Classification (GTDB taxonomy): domain Bacteria; phylum Myxococcota_A; class UBA796; order UBA796; family UBA2385; genus M30B51. Next base: position 4,544 of record JBDQIL010000276.1, on the reverse strand, counting down.
GCCGAGTCCGCCCGGCTGAACGAGGCCGCTGCGGCCGTCGCGCCCGGCGACGGGGAGCGGATCCGCGCGCTGCTGCTGGCCGCGTCCCGGCTGCTGTCGGCAGGGGACCTCGAGGGGTGCGCCGCCCTCGCGCAACGGGGTCGCCGGGCCGCCGCGGGCCGTCGCTTGGCGTCCCAAGAGCTTCGCGCGGAGTGGCTGCTCCGCAGCGCGCGCCGAGGGCTGGCGACACGTCGGCCTGTTCCCCCTCTCAGAAGGAGACGGCTGATGTTCCTCGTCCCCCAGACTGCACCCCGCGCCATGGCCGGCGGCTTCGTTGACCTCGACAGCATGGTGCAGCTCGAGTTCGACGGGCGCCCGGTCGGCGTCGTGGGCCGCTGGGGCACCAACGTGAGCGGCTCGACCGAAGAGCTGCAGCTCCTCTTTCCCACGTTCGAGAACGACTCGCGCGGCCGCTGGCCGGGCGACGACACCGGCGGCTTCGGGTGGGGGGGCTGGAAGCGCGTGAAGTTCACGACCCAGCTGGTCGGCAGCGGCATGGACCAGCAGCGCTTCGACAGTGAGCTGGCTCAGTGGCTGGCCGACCACGCCGCCCAGGGGGTTCGACGCGTCCAGCGGCGGGTGGTGTGGGGCCCGTTGGCCGACGTCCAGAACTGGGGCACCCGGCCCGGCCGGAAGGCCTTCTACTTCAAGGGCGCGTTCACCACGAACGACGTCAGCTTCTGGCAGGCCAATCTGGCGGAATCCGGCAGGTTCAAGGTGGCGGCTTGGCTGGAGCACGACGGCGCAGCGCCGCAGCCCACCTACAAGTCGATGGCGGGCGCGGGCTACCGCGAGCAAGCGAGCTCTGCGCCCTCGACCTCCTACGCGGAGTGGCGCGATGGCTGGAGCGGCCAGTACCGCCACCTCTTCCAAGGCACGCTCTCGCGAAGCATTGTGGTGCCGTAGACAGACCGGAGCCCCCATGTTGAGTCACCCAAACCTGCCCGCCGCCCACGTCGGTGGATTCGTCGACCGCGGCACCATCGTGGTCATCGAACACGACGGCCGCCCGGTCGCCGCCTGCGGACACTGGACCAACGGCACTGGCAGCCCATCGACCGAGCAGCTGCACCTCCTCTTCCCCGACTCGACGACCGAGACCGGCGTCGGGGCCTGGCCCGGTGACCGGCGCCACGGCGTCAATCGGGTGCGGATCTGGTACGTGATGGCAGGCAGCGGGGTGACCCAGGCCGGCTTCCAGAGCTGGTTGGACGGGTGGCTGAGCTTCCACCGAGCCCAAGATGTGCCCCGGTGGTCCCGCACGGTGTCTTGGACGGCCTTGGGTTCGAACGTCGAGTTTGGCATCCCCGACGCCACCCCCGGCTTCCGGTCGCGCTACTATGTTGGTTCGAAGCGCGCCAAGAACGCTCAATATTGGATTGAGACGGAGCAGGCGGAGGCGCAGGTCCAGTTCCGCTGCGCGGCTTGGCTGGTCCCCGACACCACGGTGGTGGGCCTGAAGTACCAAGAGTACCGCTGGGCCACCTCGTTCGGCTCCTGGAAGAGCGAGCGTCCGGCTGGGGCCACCCGCTACGCCGGCATCATGACGCTTGCGAACGTGGTGCCTGGGCCCTGACGCGCTAGCCCGCGAACCGAATCAACACCTTCGGGTGGGTGCGGATCATCTGCTCGAAGGCCCCGGCCTCCCAGTCGGCGATGTCGACCAGCGTGCCGTCGGCGCCGTTGAGGATGGTGTCGAAGACCGCCTGCTGGATGCCGTTGAAGCGGTCTTCGAGCAAGGCCTTGGTGATCTCCCACGTGCCGAAGATCTGCCGGCCTACGACCGCCTGGATGCTCAAGCCGTTCATCACGATGCGGTGGTAGTCCTCGACGACCGCGTCGCCGTTCTTCACGCCGAAGAGGACGATCTTGCCGCCCCGTCGCGTGATCTGGATGGCGTTGTTGACCGCCGAGTTGAAGCCCGCCATCTCCATGGCCACATCGACCCCCGCGCCGTCGGTGAGCGCGCGCACCTGGGCCACCAGGTCGGGGTCGTGGGCGTGGGGCGCGTCTTTGGGCGGCATGGCGGGGGTGAGCACGACGTCGCAGCCCAGCCGGCGGGCCATCTCGGCGTGCTTCGGGTCGGGCTCGATGCCGATGATGCGGCTCGCGCCCATGCCGCGGGCGATGAGCACCGCGAACAGCCCGATGGTGCCGCAGCCGATGATGGCCACGGTGCGCCCGCGCAGCTCGTGCACCTGGCAGGCGTGCACGGCGTTGCCGAAGGGCTCTTGGACCGCGGCCACCTCGGGCCGGATGCGGTCGAGGTCGGTCTTCCACAGCGACTTGGCGGGCAGCTTCACGTACTCGGCGAAGCACCCGTCGGTGCTGATGCCGATGATCTTGTCGTCGGCGCAGACGTGGGTGTCGCCCACGCGGCACTGCGTGCACACGCCACAGATGATGTGGCTCTCGGTGGAGACCACGTCGCCGGTGTGGTAGCCGTACTTCTCGCTCACCCGTTCGCCGACCTCGACCACCTCACCCAGCAACTCGTGGCCCACGACCCGCTTGTCCTTGCCCTCGTGGTCGAGGCTGCTCAGGATCATGTCGCCGAAGGCCTTGCGCCACCAGATGCCGCGGTCGCTGCCGCAGAAGCCGGCGTACTTGACGCGCACGATGACGTTCGAGCGGTCGAGGCCGTCTGGATCGCTCAAGATCGGCTTGGCGACGCGCTCTTTGACCAGTCCGGTGGAGCCCGACCAGTCTTCGCGTGACCGGTCGAAGGTGAGCGCCCACATGGTGTCGGAGGACGGGGTGTCGGCCATGGTCGTCGGTCTCCCGGAGGCGGCAGTGCGGATCTACCCCAGCCCGGGCGAGCGCATCACAGGAAGTAGTTGAAGTCGCCGGCCACAGAGCCGTCGTGGTAGCCCCAGTAGTTCTGCTGCACGGGCACCGACGCGCCGAGGCTGGCCGAGTAGCGCTCTTCGGTCTTCGACTTTCGGCCGACGAACTGGATGCCCACCGACACCTGGTTGAAGGAGAAGGCATCGGTCTGCTCGCGGCCGAAGCCCTTCATGTAGACGCTGGTCTCGATGAAGGCCCGCACGTTGTCGGCGGGCATCACCATGATGTTGGCGCCGCCCATCGCCCGCGGCGAGAAGCTCAGATCGCCCGCGGAGTCTCGCATGAAGGCCAGGTCGGAGCCGCCCTGCGCGTTGATGTCGATCTTGACGGTGCCCAGCTCGACCCGCTTGCCGGCGCCGAGCATGGGCCGGAAGGCCGGGAAGGCCGGGTTGAGGTTGAACCGGAAGTCACCGATGGCGGTGAGCAGGAACTGCGTGCGGGCGGACTTGATGATGGCGTAGCGGGCGCCCGCCTCGACGGTCTGGCCGGTGAAGCGCTGGCGCACGCCCGCGTGGGCGGACAGCTCCCGCATCAACTGCCACTCGAAGTCGGCGAAGAGGTTGATGTAGTCCGGCACACCCCACTCGAAGCCCGCGCGGATCTTGGAGCGCGGGTCGATGTTGTCGAGCTGGAGCGGCTGACTGAAGAGGATCTCGGCCTGGCCCGCGTCGCCGGTGCGCTCGTAGCTCGCGTCGAGCTTGCCCTCGTAGAGCTCCTGGTTGAGCTCGTCGAGGCGCTGCTCGATCCGCGCCTTGAAGATGGAGTTCGGGTACTTGCGGGAGTACCGCTCCCACGCGAGGGCCTCTTCGTCGGGGCCCATCCGGGAGTACTCTTCGAGCGCCTCGCGGTACAGCTTGGCGGTGTCTTCGCCCGGCCCGCGCGTGCCGACGTCTTCGGCGTCGTCGCCCATGAGGTCGTCGTCGAACTGGAGATCTTCGCCGTCGTCTGCGTCGGGCTCGACGAGGAAGTCGTCGTCGTCGGGGTCGCCTTCTTCGAGCTTGCCGTCGTCTTCGACGGGCTTCGGGGCGTCGTCCTGCTCGGTGTCGGAGCTGTCTTCGTCGAGGTCGCCGAAGTCGAAGTCGTCGTCTTGGGCGAAGGCGGGCAGGCCCACGCACAGGGCGAGGCCGGCGAGGGCGGCTCGGAGGAGGGGGGCGGTGCCCATGGGCGCTCTCCAGGCTGGTCGCACGTCAGGTGCGCGAGGCGGGGATAGTAGGACGCGCCTTCCGCGCGCGCAACAGCCTGTCCCGCGCACTGACCACCCCTTGACCCGGCCGCCCGGGAGCGTCATGTCTGCCGCCGCGACCCCCGACCCCGCCGATCCGATGGCAGAGGCCGCCGAGCAGGTGCGCGCCTACCTGGTGACCCTTCGGGGCGGCGCGCCCTTCCTGTCGAGCGCCGACGCGCGCTTGCTGCTGGGCTGGCTCGACCAGGGCGTGCCCGTGCCGCTCATCCTGAGTTCGCTCGATCGGGTGGCCGAGCGACGTCGGCGCCGCCGCAGTCGAGGCCGCATGAGCCTGACCTCGGCCCGTCGCGCGGTGGAGAAGGCCTGGGGGACGCCCCAGCCCGCCGTGGGCCAGCGCGCGCTGGGCCCGGCCGCCGAGGCCCTCGACCGGTGGCTCGACGCGGTGGGGGAGGGGGGCGACGCCGCGGTCGCGGGC
>JBDQIL010000275.1:0-5969 GCA_040264415.1 Myxococcota bacterium | reverse complement strand
GCTCCAGGCGGCGGGCCACACGGTGCACTGGCTGGCGCGCGATCAGGACGGCCCGGGCGGCTTCTCGTCCCCCGCCGACCTCGCCCTGCGGGCGCGGCGGCTCGCCCCCGACCGCATCGTCTGCGTGCAGCCCGAAGACGCACCCGCCCTCGCCACGGTGGGGGCGCCGCTGGCGGTCGATCTCTACGCCCCGCGCCTGCTCGAGGCCCCCTTCGAGGGCGCGCTCTCCGCCGCCGCGACCCAGACGATGCGCGCCCTGGCTGCGGGCGACGTGTTCTTGGTGAGCAACCCGCGGCAGCGGCTGGTGTGGATGGGGGTGATGGCCCTCGCCGGGCTCGACACCCGCGCCGACCCCACGCTGCACGTGCCCCTGGTCGCGCCCGAGGGGCCGCCGCGCCGCCGCCCCTCCAGCCCGGTGCTGGTCGCCGGTGGCGCCGGGTGGCCCTGGCAAGACCCGACCGACGGCCTCTCCGCCGCCCTCGACGTGCTCGACGCCCGGGGCGAGGGCGTGGTGCGGTGGTACGGCGCCGCCCCAGGCGCCCCGCCGATCCAGCACCCCCGCCTCGAGACCCCGGGCTGGCTGCCCTACGACGACCTGCTCACCGCCTACAGTCACGCCACCCTCGCCCTCGACTGGATGACCCCCAACCCCGAGCGACAGGCCGCCCTCGCCTTCCGGCAGCTCGACTACCTGGGCTGCGGCCTCCCCATCCTCTCCGGCGAAGACACGGCCCTGTCAGACGTCCTCGGCGACGGCGGCTGGACCGTCTCGCGCGCCGGGCTGGTGGACGCCTTGCAGGCCGCCCTCGATGATCCGACCGAGGTGGGCCGGCGCAGCCGGGCCGCCCGGCGTCTCGCGCGCGACCGCTTCTCTCTCGACGCGGCCAGCGCCCCGCTGCTCGCCTGGATCGACGCGCCCACCCGACACCCCCGGGCGCAGGGCCCGCTGGTGGACGCCGCCGGCCACGCCGCCGCGGCCGGCCGCCACGCGGCGCGCGCCGACGCCGCCGAGGCGGCCCGCGTGGCCGCCGAGGTCGAGGTGACGCGCAAGCGAGAGGAGGTCGCCCGCCTCACCGGTCAGGTGCAAGACCTCGTGGGCACCGTCGCTCGGCAAGCCCGCGCGCTCGACGAGGTCGCCGCCTTCAAGCGCGAGGCCATCTCGGTGCTGGGCGGCCAGTCCGAGCAGGCCCGGCTCGGCCAGCGCGAGGCCGAGTCCCAGCTGGCCCTGCTGCGGGCCGACGTCGAGAAGAAGACCGCCGAGCTGCAGGCCATGGACGAGCTCCGCGCGCGGCTCGAGAACGACAACCAGAACCTGCGCGGCGAGGTTCAGAGGCTGCGCAGCCGCGGGCTCTTGCGCCGCTGAGGTCGCTCGCAGGCGGCAGAGATGGGGGCCGCGCCGGTCCCCCGACACCCCCGCCCGGTCGAGCCGCGCGCGGGGGCTCGGGCTCGCCCGGTCACCGGGGCGCGGAGAGGTCGGGAGCGTCGGCCACCAACACGGCGTCGCCTTCGACGGGACCCACCGCCACCGCGCGACCGCTCGGATCCACGATGGCGCTCTCACCAGAGAAGCCCACGTCGCCGTCGGTGCCCCAGGTGTTGGCCGCCACGAACCACCCGGTCCACCCGCGCAGTCGCTCGCGCCAGTAGGGGCGGACCGGCAGCCCCTCTGCGATCCAGTTCGTGCAGAACGCGACCACGGCGGGCCGGGTCTCGCGCAGGTGCGAGACGAAGCGTGGATCGTTGATGTCCATGCAGATGCCTGGCGCCAAGGGGCCGAAGTCGGCCTTGCAGACGGGCCGGCGCCACCCCGGCGCGGCCCACGATTGGTCGGCTTCGTAGAGCAGCACCTTGCGGTAGCAGGTGGCCAACGCGCCCTCGGGGGTGACCACCAGCGCCGAGTTGAACAGCGTCGCGACCGCGCCGCCCGTGGGGCTGGTGCGCCCGGCGTGCACGAAGTGCTCGGCGAAGCCACACACGATCCAGGCGCGGTGCGCGCGGGCCCGGTCGGCGAGCATCCTGAACGTGGCCCCGCGGGCCGGCTCCGTGTGGGGACCCACCTCTGCGGGAGAGGCCCAGATGTAGCCAGTGGTCGCCATCTCCGGGCAGACGATGAGCCCCGCTCCGCGCGCACCCGCCTCATCGATCAGCCGCTTCAGGTCACGCCGAGCGTCGTCGGGTCGTCCCTTTGGGGGTCGGTACTGCACGGCAGCGAGCTTCATGCGCCCTGCTATCCCGGGCTCAGGCGCCAGTCGTGGCGACCCACCCGTGCCTGGATAGAGGGAGCCCCCCTCGTCCCCGAGCCCCCGTGCCGCGCCTTCGCCGAATCGCCGCCGCGCTCGCGGTCCTCGCCCTCACAGCGGCCACGGCGGCGCTGCTCCCGCTGCGCACCGTCACCGACTCCGAGATGGCGTGGAGCCTGCAGCCCGGCGACCGCGTCTGGGTGGTGCCCGACCGGGTGCGGCGTGCCGACATCGTCCTCGTCGCCGATCCCCTCGACCCCGAGCGGCTGGTGCTCCGGCGCGCCATCGCGAACGGAGGCCAGAAGGTCCTGGTGGACGAGCAGGGCGTTCGGGTCAACGGCAAGCGGATCCGACAGCAGGAGATGGGGGAAGACGGGCGCTACCGGGTGCTCAAGGAGGTCATCTGGTCGAAGCCCCCCGCCCGGGCCAACGCCTACCTCCCCCAGATCGCGGATCAGCCCGGCCTCTGGTCGATGGACGAGCCGGTGGAGGTGCCCGAGGGGCACTGGTTCTTGCTCGCCGACAACCGCGACGTGGGGATCGACTCGCGCTGGTGGGGGCCCGTGCCCGAGGCCGACATTCGGGGCGTCGTGCGCGCCCGATGGAGCGACGCCGCCGACACCTGGCGGCCCGCGCGCGAGTTGCTGCTCCCCGAAGAGTAGGGCGCCGCCGCCTCACGACAGCAGGTGGGCCAGGGCGCCGTCGAGCTGGGGGTGGGCGAAGGCGAACCCGTCTCGTTCGAGCGCGGCGGGCCCCGCGCGGGTGGAGGCGAGCAGCGCTTCGTCGGCCAGCTCGCCGAAGAGCAGGCGCAGCGCAGCGGCTGGGGCCGGCACGAAGGCGGGGCGGTGCACGGCCCGCCCCAGCGCGCGAGCGAAGTCGCGTTGGCGCACGATGCCCGGCGCGACCACATTGTAGGCGCCCGACGCCGTAGGATCGGTGAGCGCCCACTCCACCGACGACACGACGTCGTCGAGGTGGACCCAGGGGAACCACTGCCGGCCCCGACCGATGGGCCCGCCGACGCCGGCCCGGAAGGCGGGGAGCATCTTTCGGAGCGCCCCGCCCTCCGGCGTGAGCACCACGCCGATCCGAAGCCGCACCACGCGCACGCCCAGGGCCTCGGCCGCGACCAGCTCGGCCTCCCAGGCCTCGACCACCTCGGCCAGAAAGCCTGTGCCTGCGCCGGCGTCTTCAGCAAGCTCGAGATCGCCGCGGTGACCGTAGAGACCCGTCGCGCTCGCGGCGACCAGCACGCTCGGGCGCTGTGTGCGGTCGGCCAGCCAGCGAACCAACGTGCGAGATCCCTCGACCCGGCTCTCTCGGATGGCCCGCTTGTGGTCGTCGTCCCACCGGCGCCCATCGACATTCTCTCCCGCGAGGTGCACCACCGCGGCGACCGGCGAGCGGTCGTCGTGGACCGCGCCGGACATGGGCTCCCACCACGGCCCCCCGCCCGCAGGGGCCCGGCGCGGCAGCGGCACGATGGTCCGACGTCTGGCCAGCGCGCGACCCACCAGGCCCGACGCGCCCGTCACCCACAGGCCCGGCGCGGTCATGCGGAGACCGGAGCGCAGGGTGAGACATTCCTTGACATCGATTCGGTCCCCGGGCAGGCTTGAAATTGTCCCATACCGCGCGTCACGCCTGCCCTTCCACGCGGTCGCTCACGCAGGAGAGACCCCACCATGACGGAACACGACTCGCCGGCCGGCCGCAGCTCGATCCTCGATGGCACGCGCATCATCGAGATCCTCCTCTTGGTTGCGATCTTGACCGCGCTCTTCCACGGTCAGATCCGCGCCCTGCTCTCGGGCGGCTGACCCGCCTCAGGCGCGCCCCTCCAGCTGCTTCTGACTGAACCCGAAGCGCACCTTGAGCGTGGCAGACTCCTCGTTGATCTCTAGGGCCACGTCTTCGACCCCCATCTTCAGCCGCAGCGGCCCCCCTGCGGGCGAGACCAGCTCCTCGACCTGCTGCTTCTTCAGGATCGGCACCCGGTCGAAGCGGCCCACCTGCTGACGCAGCAAGTAGGTGCCCAGCTCGTTGAGCATCCGCAGCACCACGTGCTCACCGAGGTCGATCGAGGGATCGGCCACCTCGCCCACGATGGACTGCCGCTCGTTGTCGAAGTGGATGTCGCCCAGGTAGCAGCTGGCCCCCACCCGCTTCTCGATGGTGAACGGCAGCTCGATGTTGCGGCCGAGCAGCAGCGCGCGCCCCGTCGCGACCGCCTTGACGTGCGCGTCGACCCCGAGCTTCTGCGGCGCGTAGTGGAACGAGGTGCCCTCGCGATCGATGTCGACCTGCCAGTCTCCCTCGATGTGCAGCACCTGATCGACCGCGGCGTAGACCTGGCTGCGGCGGCTCGCCCAGAGGTCGCCGGCGCGCTTGCGGGCACGACCGACCACGGCGGGGGGCTGACGGTCTTCGAGCAGAGCCACCACCTTCTCTTTGACCTGCAGCTGCTTGACGCCGCTGTAGACGATCCGCCCGAGGTCGAAGGCCCCGGTCTTGACCGTCACCGGCAAGGCGGCGCCAGCGAGGTCGTCCCACAATGCCTTGCCGATGCTCAAGGACAGGTGGTAGCTCTCCGCGATCTGCTTGTCGGCCATGCGGACTCCCGAGGGTGGCCCGCACGATACCCCTCGACAGTCGCCGGGCGCCAGCCGCGGGCGGCCGGCCGCGCCAATCGCGCCGGGATTCAGCGGCGGCGCACGACGAGGTGGGGCTTCGCGGGCCGCCAACGACGAGAGGCGAGGCCCACCGGTCGGGGGCCTCGCCTCAGGGTGCAGCCGGGCGCGGGGTGCGGCCCGACGGCGCCGTCAGTGGATCTCGGTCGCCGCGAAGAAGTAGGCGATCTCGACCGCGGCGGTCTCGGGGGCGTCTGAACCATGCACGGCGTTCTCGCCGATGCTCTTCGCGAAGAGCTTGCGCAGGGTGTTGTCGGCCGCCTCGGCCGGGTTCGTGGCGCCCATGATGCGGCGGTTCTCAGCGATGGCGTCGTCACCCTCGAGCACGATGACGACACAGGGGCCGCTCGACATGAAGGCGGTGAGCTCACCGAAGAAGGGGCGCTCGCTGTGCACGGCGTAGAAGCCCTCGGCCTCGCGCTGCGACAGGTGGATCTTCTTCATCGCGGCGATCCGAAGGCCCTCGGCCTCGAAGCGAGCGACGATGGCGCCGATGTTGCCTGCGGCGGTGGCGTCGGGCTTGATGATGGACAGGGTGCGCTGGATGGCCATGAGAATCTCCGGGGGTCGGGAAAGGCCGCTTGGCTAACGCAGGCCCCTTCCCCCGGCCACGGCGCGTCGGCTCACTGCACCGAGCAGCGCATGAAGCTCGACTTGCAGGTCACCGTGACGGTCTGCCCGGGCTGAACATTGGTCTCGCTGACCGCGACCGGCGGGCTGCCAGGGGTGTATGTGACCACGACCGCGTAGCGGCCCGGAGGGAGCGCGCCACCCGAGAAAGAGGCGCCCGTGCCGGACACCAGCTGCACCCGCGCTGCGTCACCCTTCACAGAGAGCGTGGCTGGGTCGGGCGCAGAGGCCGCTGAGGCGATGGTCGGAGCCACATCGGGGTCGTCGGCGGCCGACAACAGCCGGGGGCGGTCCGAACCGTCTGCCTCCGGGGCTGGAGCGGGTGCAGGTGCGGGGGCAGGCGCCGGAGCGGGCGCAGGGGCAGGCGCAGGCGCAGGCGCAGGTGCGGGGGCAGGCGCCGGTGCAGGTG
>JBDQIL010000274.1:0-5982 GCA_040264415.1 Myxococcota bacterium | reverse complement strand
GGTGTGGCTGCACCCGAGCTTCGACCTCGTGCACTGGTGGCAGCGCATCGGCGTCGTCGCGCCGCTGCCGCTCGCGGTGGCCGCCCTGTACGGCGCCCGCTGGCTGGGCGACCGGGTGGGGCGCCCGACGGCGGTCGCGGCGGTGCTGGCGGGGCTGTGCCTGCTCGATCAGTCCACCTTCCCGCGGGGGGCGGTGCTCCCGGCCCCCGTCACCTCGCTCGCTCCACCGGACGGCCTGATGTCGCTGGTGGACGACCTGCCCCCCGGCGCGCTGTTGGTGTTGCCGGTGCCGCTGGTCCACCTGCCGGGTGACCCCGTCTCCACCGGCCCCTACCTGGTCTGGCAAGCGGCTCACGGCCGTCCGATCTCGACGGTGCAGACCCTGGTGGGCGACCGCACCCTGCGGTGGTGCGCGCTGACCATCGCCGCCGCCAACCGGCAGGCCCATTTCGCCGGGCGCCGCGCCACGGGCGCCTTCGGGGTCGCGCCGCCCGACGCCGGGCAGGTGGCCTGCATGCAGGGCTCGGCCCGTGAGCTGCGCGGCCTCGGCTTCGCGGGCGTGGTGTTGCACACCGACCTGGGGAAGGGGGCGGCCCTCGAGCCGCTGATGGCGGCGGCGCTGGGGCCGCCGCGCGAGGCTGGCGACGTGCGGGTGTGGGACCTCGCCGAGGTGGCCGCCGGCGAGCAGTGCTCTCCCCCCGAGGCCGCGGCCCCCATTCGCCCCCTGCTGGCCTTCTGAAGGGCGGCCGCCGCCTACCGCCGTCCGCCCCGGCAGCGGGCGGCGAGCTGGCGCTCGGCCAGGGCGTCGAGCGAGGGGTGGGCCACGTAGGTCACCGCGTAGGCGGCCTGCACGCGGTCCGACAGCGCCGCATCGGGGTCGCAGGCGGCTGGATCGGCGGGCCGCCCTTGCATGGCCTGTTCGCGATCGAGCCGCACGAGGGTGTGCCGAAAGGCGGCGGGCAGCAACGCGGAGCAGCGGTCGCCGGGCTCGCCGGCCATGGCCGCGCACCAGCCCAGGTCGAGCGCCGGCAGCTCGGGGTGGTGCAGCGGCGCGTCGTAGAACTTCTGCCAGAACCGTCCGCGCAGCTGGCCCGGCTTCTGATCGACGCGGCCGTCCGCCCAGGCCAGCGCTGGGCCATAGGCGTCTGCGGCGTCTGCGGGGGCTCGGGTGGCCAGCAGCGCGCGGGCGTGGGCGCGCCACACGTGGTCGAGACAGTTGCCCACGAAGCGGCCCGCGCGGTCGCAACGCTCGACCGCCGCGGCCCCGCCGTGGTGGGGCACGCTGGCCTCGGCCACCAAGAACCAGCACTCGTCTTGCCAGAAGCCCGGCTCGGTGCGCTCGCACAGGGCGCCGCCCTGGTCGGGGTCGGTGGCGGCGGCCGCGTGGGCGGTGAGGGTCAGGCACTCCGAGCGCACCGGCTCGAGCTGGTCGTCGCACAGCGCCGCGGCCCCCGCCGGGTCGGTGGGCGCCAGCCGCGCCGCCTCGACGTAGGCCCGCGCGGGGTCGAGCTGGGGCGCGCAGGCGACCACCCCCCACGCCAGCGCCGCGGCCCTCACCGACCCCGCTTCGCCACGCGCCGGAGCTCGGCGTCGGTGCCCGTGATCCGGTCGAGCAGCCCCAGCACGCCGTAGCTGCCGCGGATGTTGTGGTGGTGGAAGTCGTGGTCGATCGCCCAGGTCATGAAGGGCAGGGCGTAGCCGGCGTGGGTGTGGATGGCGTTGGCCACCGCCAGGGCCACCCAGAGCAGGATGGTGACCGGGTGCGCCCCCACCAGCAGCACGCCCGCGAAGACGGGCATGAGGTTGCCCACCCAGTGCTCGACCGGGTGCACGTAGTGGGTGGCGATGCCGATGCTCTCCCGGAACTCGTGGTGGACTCGGTGGAAGCGGCGGAACAGCCGCGGCGCGTGCAGCGTGCGGTGCACGGTGTAGAAGAGGAGCTCCTCCACCAGCACGAAGATGCCCAGGTGGAGCAGCATGGTGCCCGCTCCGGGCGGGGGGCCGCTCAGATCGACGCCCCGCGCCTCGAGGGCGAGGGGGAGCAGCACGAGCGCCGGCAGCGTGCCCAGGAGCTGGTTTCCCAGCACCACGACCACCGCCTTGCCCACCGTGGGGCCGCGGCGGGGCACCCCGGGCTTGCGTCGCTGGATCCGGCGCGACGCCCACCAGCCCCGGGCGTCAGCCGTCAGGTACAGCGCGCCGATCGCCCAGAACCACACCATGTAGAACGCGAAGCCGCCGCCGATGATGGCGCCGTACACCCCCAGGGCGTCGATCACACCCGCCCAGGCCGCCGCACCCCCGTAGTGGATGACGGGCAGCGCCAGCCCCAGCGCCACCGCGTAGGTGACGAGGTTCTGGGGACGCGGCGGCGTGTAGCGGAAGCGGTTTCGCACCGGGGCAGCCTACCGGATCGAGGCCGGCACCGCGCTGGTTTGGGCCTACTCTGCCTCGGAGGCGCCGCCGATCACGGCCAACTCGATGTTCTCTGCCCAAGCGATGTCGCCGTCGTTGCCCTCGCCCTGGGCTGAGAGCGTGCCGGTCAGGGCGCCTCCCTGCAGGCCGGCCCACAGCGACAGGCTCACGCTGTCGTAGTCGTCGCGGGGCAGGAAGGAGGCCACGTCGAGGGTGCCCCCCAAGGCGTCGGGGTCGAGGCTGGCGGAGAAGGCGATGGTGCCGTCGGGTGCCACGTGCTCGTCGAGCACCAGCACGGCGTCGATGCGCTCGGCGAGCCGCCCGTCGTCGGTCTCGAGGGTCACCACGGCCTCGACCGCGAGGTAGTCGGGGCAGTCCACCGCGATGCTCGGGCTGGGGCCGTCGGTCTCGGGGTAGACGGCCTCTGCGACCACCAGCCGAAGGCTGTCGGGATCGACGGTGATGGCGAAGGCGAGCGTGCTGGCGTCTCCATCCGACCACGACACCGCTGTCGCGCCGTCTGCCGGGATGGCGTCGAGGAAGGCCCCGCCTGTGGTGCCCAGCGCGGGGTCGGCCGGGGTGAGGTCTTCGACGACCTCGTCGCAGTACGGCATGGCGCCGTAGGAGTCGGTCTCGTCGGTGTCTTCGTCGCGGCCCTCGTCGGCCTCGTCGCAGGCGCCGAGGGCGAGGGTGGCGAGCAGCAGCAGGGTGCGCGGCATGGTGCCTCCGAGTGGATCGACCCTGAACAATGCAACTCGCGTGCCACGCAGTTTTGGTGGGGATCCTCGACGACCTCGGGCGAACGGACCGCCGCGGGTGGGGCGTCACCTGCCCGGATCGCGACATTCGTGTCGCAGGGGAGCCGGTCCGAGGCGCGGGCCTGCGCTACAGTGCGGGCGATGCATCCCGCCGTCGCCCGCCTCCTGTTCTGGCGCAAGCCCGACGACCGATTCCGCGAATTCGCGGAGACGGAGGCGTTTGGTGCGCGCGATCTGGCCCGCGCAGCCGAGCAGACCGACGACCCCTGGGTTCGTCGACAGCTCATCCGACACGCCCAAGACGAGGTTCGGCACGCGCGGCTGCTCGACGAGCAGGCCCCGTCGCCGCCGTCTCGGGGGCTCGGGGCGTCGATGATCGCAGAAGACCAGCCCGCCGACGGCGTCGAACTGGCCGAGCTGGGCGAGATCGGCTTTCTGGCCTTCGTCCATGAGGCGGAGAAGCGCGCCACCGACGAGTTCGCGCTGCATCAAGACGCGCTGGGTGAGCGCGGCGCCGTGTTCGAGAGCATCTTGGCCGACGAGCGCCGCCACGTGGCCTGGACCGGCCACGCCCTCGAGCGGCACCGCCAAGCGGGTCGCGCCGCAGAGGTCGACGCGGCCTTGCGCCGGGTGCGCCGGCAGCGGTGGTGGGGCCTGTGGCTGGCGCTCGCCCGGCGGATCTCTCTGGTGACCAGCGCGATCTTGCTCACCCTGCTCTACGTCGTCGCCGTGGCGCCGTTCTCGCTCTTTGCCGGTCGCTGGCGCGAGGGGTGGCAGCCCGCCGCCTCGCCCGGCCGCCTCGACCGCCAGTTCTGACCGGGCTCGCATGAACGTCCTCGGCCTGTCCGCTTGGTTCCACGACGCCGCAGCTGCGCTGCTGGTTGACGGCGAGCTCGTCGCCTTCGCGCAGGAGGAGCGGCTCAGCCGCCGAAAGAACGACCCCGCGCTCCCGGTGCGCGCCATCGAGCTGTGCTTGAAGCGCGCGGGCCTCACGCTCGACGACATCGACCAGGTGATCTGGCACGAGAAGCCGCTGCTCAAGTTCGAGCGGGTGCTGCTCACCTCGCTCCGCACCTTCCCCCGCTCGCTCACCACCTTCCGCCGCGCCATGGTGAGCATGGTGGGCGACAAGCTCTGGGTGAAGGCGCGGCTGGTCGAGCGGCTCGGCGTCGAAGGCGACCGCGTGCGCTTCGCCTCGCACCACCAGTCGCACGCCGCGGCGGCTTGGCGCTGCTCGCCCTTCGCCGCGCCGGCCGTGCTGTGTGTCGACGGCGTGGGGGAGTGGGCCACCACCTCCACCTGGATGGTGCGCGACGGCGCGCTGCAGGCGCTCGACGAGGTGCACTTCCCGCACTCGTTGGGGCTGCTCTACTCGGTGTTCACCGCCTTCCTGGGCTTTCGCGTGAACGAGGGCGAGTACAAGGTCATGGGCCTCGCGGCCTTCGGTGAGCCGCGCTTTCGCGGCGAGGTCGAGCAGGTGCTGCGTCGCGGCCCGGGCGGCACGTTCTCGCTCGACCTCGACCGGTTCAGCTTCCACCGACACCCCGACCGATCCTGGACCCCCGCCTTCGAGGACCTCTTCGGCGAACCCCGCGCGCCCGGGGCGCCCCTCGAGCAGCGCCACAAAGACCTCGCGGCGTCGGTCCAGCTGGTGCTCGAGGAGATCCTGCTCGAGCTGGTGGCCGCCCTTCACGCCCGCACGGGCGCCCGGCACCTCTGCCTCGGCGGCGGCGTCGCGCTCAACTCGGTGGCGGTGGGGCGCATCCTGCACGAGGGGCCCTTTGACGACGTCTTCGTGATGCCCGCCGCCGGCGACGCGGGGTCGGCCCTGGGTGCGGCCATCGTGGGCGCCGGCTTCCCGGCGGTGCCGCTGCGGCACGCCGCTTGGGGGGGCGGCCTCGACCCCGACCGGGTGCGGGCCTTCCTCGACGGCGGCGGCATCTCCTACACCGAGCCGGCCGACATCGCGGTGGCGGTGGCCGAGCGGGTGGCCGACGGGCAGGTGGTGGGCTGGATGCAGGGGCGCTTCGAGCTGGGCCCGCGGGCGCTGGGCCAGCGCTCCATCCTGGCCAACCCCCTCGATCCCGACGCGAAAGACCGGCTCAACCGCCGCGTGAAGTTCCGCGAGCCCTTTCGGCCCTTCGCCCCGAGCGTGCTGGCGTCGGCGTCGCCCGACCTGTTCGCGCTGCCGCCCGGAGGCGCCTCCAGTCGTCGCTTCATGACCTCCACCGTGCCCGCCCGCGACCGCCGACTGGCCTCGGCCCTGCACATCGACGGCACCGCGCGGGTTCAGGAGGTCCACCCCGAAGACCAGCCGCTGTATGCGCGCCTGCTCGGTGAGGTCGGCGCGCGCACCGGCACCCCCGCGGTCGTGAACACGAGCTTCAACCTCGCGGGCGAGCCGATGGTGGCCTCGGCCGCCGACGGCTACGCCACCTTCCTGCGCTGCGAGATGGACGCGCTCGCCGTGGGGCCCTTCCTGATCCCCCGCGCCCGCGACGCGGAGCCCGCATGAAGACCCTGCGTGCCATCCTCGACACCCTGGGGCAGACCGTGCTCTGGCTGCGAGAGCGTCGGCTGGGGTGGCTCGCCCCGCTGGTGCTGGTGCTCTTGGCCCTCGGGCTGCTGTTCGCCCTGGCCGCGGCCGTGCCGGCTGTGTCGCCCTTCGTCTACCTGCTGTTCTGAGCCCTGCGGTGCTGGGTGGGGGTCGGATAGCGGAGGGCGTGCCCGCTCCCTCGCTCCTCGCTTGCCCCCGATGTCGCGCCCCCTGGGCGGGGGGAGCGCGCTGCGGGGGCTGTGGGCTCGCGGC
>JBDQIL010000273.1:0-6010 GCA_040264415.1 Myxococcota bacterium | reverse complement strand
CGTCCACGTGGCGCTCCTGCAGACCCAGCCCACGGGGCGTCCGCCCCCGGGGTCTCCCCCCGACCTCGCGCTGGTCACCTCGGCGACCACAGCGCGTTGCTGCCCGGGGCTGGTCGAGGCCCTCGGCGGCGCACCGGTCGTCGCGGTGGGGGCGCGCACGGCCGCCGCCCTCCGCGCGGTGGGCGCGCGGGTGATCGCGGTCGGAACGGACGGCGGTCCCGAGGCGGTCTCCCTCACGCGGCATCACGCGCGGCCGGGCGATCGGATCTGGTACGTCGGGGCGCGGGCGCCCTCCGAGCCGCTGCTCGCGGCCCTCGACGCGCAGGCGCCGCCGATGGCGCGCTGGTCGGTCTACGAGACGGGGGTGCCGGCCGGCCTGGGGCCGGCTCTGTCGGCTGTCGGCCCCGTCGACGTCGCCCTGTTCGCGAGCGGCTCGGCGGTGCGCGCCTTCGTGGCCCACGCGCGGTCCCCGTGGCCCCGGGTGGTGGTCATCGGGCCCCGCACGGCCGATGACGCGCGGGCGGCGGGGCTGCCGGTGCACGGCGTGGCGGCCGTGCGGTCGCTCGACGCGCTGGCCGCCGCCGCCGCCCATGTGGTCAGCGGCAGAGCTTCCGGGTGAGGTCCTTGGTGAGGTTCTTCTGGTGGCTCTCGAGGGTGCCGCCGCCGATCTCGAGCAGCTTCGCGTCGCGGAAGAGGCGCTCGACCGGGTACTCGCGGCAGTAGCCTGCGCCGCCCAGCACCTGCATGCAGTGGTCGGCCACCTGCTTGCCCACGGGCGCTGCGAAGAGCTTGGCAGCGTCGGAGCCGATGCGGTTCCGGATGTGCGGGCCCACCGCCCGCGCCACGTTGTAGGTGAGGCACCGCGCGGCCTCGGTCATGGCGTAGCTGTCGGCGATGTAGCGCTGGATCTGGCCGAAGCGGTTGATGGACTGACCGAAGGCCTTCCGCTCGTGGGCGTAGTCCACCATGATCTCGACACAGCGCGAGGCGATGCCGCACGACATGGCCGCCAGGGCGAGCCGCTCCAGCTCGAGGTTGCGCATCATGTGGGTGAGCCCGTCGCCCTCCTGCCCCAGCAGGTTGGCCACCGGCACCTCGGCGTCTTCGAAGATGATCTCCGACATCTCGCTGCCCCGCATGCCCATCTTGGGGATGTGTGGGGAGGTCGAGAAGCCCGGGGTGTCGCGCTCGCAGCACATCGCCGTGACCTTGCCGTCGACCTTCGCGTAGAAGAGGAAGAGGTCGGCGTTCGGGCCGTTGGTGATGTAGGTCTTGGTGCCGTTGACCACGTATACGTCGCCGCGGCGGACCGCCGTGGTGGTCATGCCCAGAACGTCGGTGCCGTGGTCGGGCTCGGTCATGCCCATGGCGCCGATCCGCGCGCCGCTGATGGCGTCTTCGAGGAACCGCCCCTTCTGCTCGTCGTTGGAGCAGTGGTAGAAGTTGTTCACGAAGAGCATCGAGTGGGCGAGGTAGGCGAGACAGAAGCCGGGGTCCTGCTTGGAGAGCTCCTCGTGGGCGATGACCGCCGCGATGGCGTCCATGCCCGCGCCGCCGTGCTCCTCGGGGATGGTGATCCCGAGCAGCCCGAGCTCGCCGAGCTTGCCGAAGAGCGGCACGTTGAGCTGCTCCTTGGCGTCGTGCTCCTCGGCTTGCGGGCCGACCTCGTTGGCGGCGAAGTCAGCCACCATGTCGCGGAGCATGCGGTGCTCGTCGGTCGGGTGGAACAGGGCGTCGTTGGGTCCGTTCATGGGGCGCTCCAGGGGCCGCGGCCGAGGGCCAGGCGAGCAGCCTATCCAGTCCGGGTCCACCGGTCCCACCGAGTCCGCGCCCGCCGGCGATACCTCGCCTTCGAGGGCGAGAGCGCGTCGGGGTGCCCCCCTCGCGTCGCGGCGCGCAGGCCCCAGGGGGTTAGCGGAGGCGCCCGCTGCCACCCGAGGAGCCGCCATGTCGGACACCGCCCCCGCCAAGAAGAAGATGCTGCTGGTGGATGGCTCGAACCAGGCCTTCCGCGCCTTCTTCGCCATCCAATCCGACATGCGCGGAATCGACGGCGAGCCGACCCGGGCGCTCTTCGGCTTCTCGTCGATGCTCGACCGGCTGCTGCGCGAGCATGAGCCCGACTACATCGCGGTGGTGTTCGACAAGGGCTTGAGCTTCCGCAACGACCTGTACCCCGACTACAAGGGCCAGCGGCCCGACATGCCCGAAGACCTGCGCAAGCAGTGGCCCGAGTTCATCCCCTTCTGCGCCGAGCTCGGCATCCAGGCGCTCGCCATCGAGGGGTGGGAGGCGGACGACATCATCGGCACGCTCGCGACGCGCTACGCGACCGACGACATCGAGGCCTGGATCGTGAGCTCCGACAAGGACTTCGCGCAGCTCGTGGGCGACAATGTGAAGCTCTTCGACGCGGCCAAGGGCAACCTCTACGGCGCCGATGAGGTGCGGGAGAAGTGGGGCGTCCCGCCCAGTCAGGTCATCGACCTGCTGGCGCTCATGGGCGACAGCTCCGACAACATCCCGGGCGCGAGGGGCGTGGGGCCCAAGACCGCGGCGAAGTACCTGGCCAAGTGGCCCACCGCGCGGGCGGTGGTCGACGCCGCCAAGGCTGGCGACATCAAGGGCAAGACGGGCCAGAAGGTCGCCGAGCACGACGACATGGTCGACCTCTCGCACAAGCTGGCCACCATCCACACCGACTGCGGCGCGGTCACGCTCACCCTCGACGACCTCGTCCCCGGTGAGCCCGACCTGCCCGCCCTCGAGGCCCGCCTCAAGCGCTACAATTTCCGGCGGATGCTCAAGTCGGTTCAGGATCGGCTCGGCGACGACGCCACCGTGCGCGAGGGCGTCGATCGGTCCCGATACCGGGCGGTGACGTCCCCCGAGGCCCTCGACCGGCTGGTCAGCGACCTGCACGCCGCCCGCCGCTTCGCCTACGACAGCGAGACCACCAGCCTCGACGAGCTCGAGGCAGAGATCGTCGGGATGAGCTTCTGTTGGGCGGACGACTTCGCGGTCTATGTGCCCATCGCCCACGAGTCGGGCGGCAACTGCCCGGGGGCGCTCGACGCCCTGCTGCCGCTGCTGGCCGACCCCAACCTCGAGAAGATCGGTCAGAACCTGAAGTACGACCTGAAGGTGCTCCGGGCCCGGGGCTACGATCTGGGCGGCGTGTCCGGCGACACCATGCTCGCCGACTACCTGCTCGACGTAGACCGCAAGCACGGCCTGGACGCCCAGGCGCTCCGGGTGCTCGATCACCGGATGATCGCCTACAAAGAGCTCACCAAAGACGTCGACGGCCAGTTCGCGCGGCTCACGGTCGAGCTGGCCACCCCCTACGCGGCCGAAGACGCCCACGTCTGTTGGCTGCTCGACAAGGCCCACGAGCTGGGCGAGCTCGAGTCGGTGTACGCCGACATCGAGGTGCCGCTGGTGGACATCCTCGCGCGCATGGAGCTCCGCGGGATTGGCGTCGATCTGCCGCAGCTCGAGGGGCTGTCCACCGAGCTGGGGGAGCGCCTCGAGCAGCAGGTGGCGGCCATCACCGAAGAGGCGGGGCAAGAATTCAACGTCAATTCGCCCAAGCAGCTGTCCGAGATCCTCTTCGAGAAGCGCGGCCTCACCCCCGTGAAGAAGACCAAGACCGGCTTCTCCACCGCGGCCTCGGTGCTCGAGAAGCTCGCTGCAGACGGCGACCGTCTCTGCGCGCTCATCCTCGACTACCGCGAGCTCCACAAGCTCAAGAGCACCTACGTCGACGCGCTGCCGTCCCACGTCGCGGCCGACGGGCGCATCCACACGTCGTTCCACCAGGCGGTGGCCGCCACGGGCCGCCTGAGCAGCAATGACCCCAACCTGCAGAACATCCCCATTCGCACCGCCGAGGGTCGCCGCATCCGGGCCTGCTTCGTCGCCGAGCCCGGCTACCGCTTCCTGTCGGCCGACTACTCTCAGGTCGAGCTGCGCGTGCTGGCGCACTTCGCGGGGGATGGCCCCCTGGTCGAGGCCTTCCGCACCGGCCAGGACATCCACCGCCGCACCGCCAGCGAGGTGTTCGGGGTGGAGCTCGCCGACGTCACCGGCGAGCAGCGGCGCGCGGCCAAGGCCATCAACTTCGGCATCCTGTACGGCATGGGCGCCTGGCGCCTGAGCAACGAGCTCGGCGTGCCCAACAAGGTCGCCCAGCAGTATATTGACGACTACTTCGCCCGCTACCCGCAGGTGCGCGGCTTCATCGATCGCTGCGTCGAGCAGGCGAAAGACACCGGCTACGCCGAGACGCTGTTCGGGCGCCGGCGGCCGGTGCGCGGGCTCGACGCCCGAAACCCGATGGAGCGCGCCGGCGCCGAGCGCATCGCCGTCAACACGCCGGTGCAGGGCACCGCCGCCGACCTCATCAAGATCGCGATGATCCGGGTCGACCAGCGCCTCACCCGAGACTTCCCCGACGCCCGCTTGCTGCTGCAGGTGCACGACGAGCTGATGCTCGAGGTCCCCGAGGGCAGCCTCGAGGCGGTGCGGTCGGCGGTGGTCGAGGAGATGGAGGCGGTGGCCGAGCTGGCGGTCCCGCTCCGGGTCGAGACCGACGACGGGGCGACCTGGGACGCCGCGCATTGACCGCCGGGGCGCGGCGGCCTCGCGTTAGGGTGGGGGTCGCTGGCCCTGCCCCGGAGCGCCACCCATGAGCATCACCTCGACCCTCTTCGAGCAGGCCTTGGCCGACGGCCTCGGGCTGACGTTGCTGCCCCTGCTGTTGCTGGGTGCGGTCGGCGGAGACGAGAGCGGCGGCGACGCCGAAGGAGACGCCGCGGAGGGCGGCGACGCCAGTGGGCCTGGTGACCCGGAGCCGCCGGTCGTGTCCAACCCCGACCACGAGCTGGTGCGGGCGGTGCTCGACGGCGACGCCACCGCGTACCGCGGGCTGGTCGAGCGCTACCAAGGCCGCATCTACAACGTCATCTACGGCATGGTGCGCAACCGCGAAGACGCCCGCGACCTCACGCAAGACGCCTTCGTCAAGGCCTACAAGAACCTCACGCGGTTCCGGTTCGGCTCGAGCTTCTACACCTGGATCTGTCGCATCGGCATGAACGTCGCGATCGATCACCTGCGCAAGCAGAAGGTGCGGAAGGCGCAGGAGTTCGACGATGGCATCGCGACCCGCGGCCAGGGCGGCGTCATCAGCTTGGCCCACCACCGCGACGACCCGCGGCGCGAGCTGCACCGCAAGCAGCTCCACGCGCTCATCCTCGCGGCCCTCGACGAGCTCCCCGACGAGCAGCGCCAGGTGGTGGTGCTCCGCGAGATGGAGGGCATGGCCTACAAGGAGATCGCCGAGGTCATGGACATCCCAGAGGGCACGGTGATGAGCCGGCTCTACTACGCCCGGAAGAAGCTCCAGGCGGCCCTCAAGGAGATCCACAAGCCGTGAACCGGCGCGCCGCCAGATTCTGTCGCTGCGGTCGAATATCGGCCAGCCTCGTCCGTCGATGGGTTCACGACGACTGCGCAGGGCATCTCGCCACTGCCGAGCGGTCGCCTGGCCATCGCCCCCGGAGGGTCTGACATGGACCTCACCCGCATCGAGCGCCTCCGCGTCCACGCCGCCGATGGCTTGGCGACGGCCGGCGAGCGCGCCGAGCTGGCGGCGTCGGGCGTCGATCCGGGCGCCTGGGACGATCAGCGGGTGGTGGTGCGCGCGGCCCTGATGCCGGCGCCGCACCCAGACCTCGCCTCGGGCGCGCTCGCCGACGCGGTGCTGCGGGAGCTGGGCCACGGGGCCGCCGTCTCCGAACACGCGTCCGTGCGGGCGGCCCTCGCCGCCCCGGTCGCCCCCGACCTCGCCGACGGCGTCCTGGCTGCCCACGGCCACCTCGGGCCCCAGGGGCCCGGGGGGGGGCGCCCGCCAGGGGGCGAGCGGGGCGCCGGCGCCCACGGCGCCCCCCGCCCCGGGCGGGGGGGCCCCGGGGGGCCGCGGCCCCCCCCCGGGCGGCGGGTCCGG
>JBDQIL010000272.1:0-6025 GCA_040264415.1 Myxococcota bacterium | reverse complement strand
CTCTTCGACGCCCAAGACGCTGCCAGCGGCGCCCTCTGGCTCGACGCGGGGCGCCCCGCCTTCCAAGCCATGCTCGGCGACACGCAGCTGCGCGATCGCATGGCCGATGCCCTGCTGGCGCTTCACGCGGGCGACCACATCGCCCCCCTCTTCCAGCAGCTGCGCCACCTCGCCGAGCTCGACGCGCAGGGCACCAGCCTCGACCTCCCCCCTGTGGACGCGCCCCCCGGCGCGCGGGTGAGCGCGCTCGCGTCCTTCCTGCGGCTCATCGACTCGGCCAGCCGACCGGTGACCTGTGTCGGGGTGGACTTCGACAACCTGTCGGTGACGCTGCTGCGGCTGCTCGCCAGCCTCGACGCCGACACCGTCGAGTTCGGCGTCGGCGTGCTCGGCCCGCTCCTCGACTCCTGGTTCGGCGGCCTCAGCCTCGAGGTGCTGGCCTTCGCCTGCGACGGCGTCGACGACGAGATGGTGTGGGATCTCGAGAGCATCGACCGCTTCAATGATCCCGAGACCGGCGATCTGCTGGTGATCCTGCTGCGGGTGCTCGACGCCGTCGCGCCCGAGGACGGCGCGCCCGACCGGGTGGCCGAGCTGGTGGAGGTGCTCGCGCTGGCCTGGCGCGCGGGCCTCGTCCCCCCCGCCGAAGAGACGCTCCGAGACGTCGGAAACACCGATCTCGCACGCGATGTCGCGCAGGTGCTGCCGCTGGTGGTCGATCCCTCACCCCTCGCGGTGGCGGAGTGTCCCACCGGGAGCGCGCCCCTCGACTTCGACGAGCTGTGGGACATCGCTCAGGTGACGCTGGTGGGCGACGACGGCCCGGCCGCCCTCGAGACCCTGCGCCCCGTCGCCGCGCCGGTCCTCGCAGACGACGCCACCTGGCAGGCCGTCGGCAACCTGGGCGCGCTCCTTCGCGACGAGGGCGCGCGGCTGCGGCAGGCCCCCGACCTGGGCGCCCGCTTGGTGTCGGCCGACCCCGACCTCGGGGTCTTCGACGACCTCTCGGTCGCCCTGAGCGACCACACCCTGCTCACACCCACGCTCAACCTCGTGGGCAGCGTCCCCCTGAGTGACGCCCTGTCGGGCACCGCCCTCGACCGACCGGGGCCGATGCCGTGGTTCGCGCGCCTCGTGCTCGACGACACCCTCGCGCGCACCCTCGACACCCTGCGCCTCGCGGTGGACTGGCTCGAGGGGATCACCAGCGAGCCCGACGGCTCTCCCTGACGGTCTGGGCGTCCTCGGCCAGGCTCTTCACAGGAACGTCAACCTCGCCGCGGGGGGGGCTGGATACGGCTCGGGCAGACCCCGGAGGCGCCATGGCGACGGACTCACTCACTGTGCTCATCTCAGAGGAGCGGCTGCAGGCTCGCATCCAGGAGCTGGGCCGACAGATCCGCGCCGAATACGGTGACGAGCCCATCACCTGCATCGGCGTGCTGAAGGGCTCGTTCATCTTCATGGCCGATCTGGTGCGGGCCATCGGCGGCGACGTCCGCTGCGAGTTTCTCGGCGTGTCCAGCTACCACGGCGGCACCCGCTCGACCGGCGTGGTCCGCATCACCGAAGACCTCAACAACCCCATCGAAGGCCATCACTGCCTCGTGGTCGAGGACATCGTGGATACCGGGCTCACGCTCGACTACCTGCTGCGCACCCTCGAGGTCCGCGGCCCCAAGTCGGTGAAGACCTGCGCGCTGCTCGACAAGGCCGCGCGCCGTGAGGTTGATGTGAACGCCGACTACGTGGGCTTCTCCATCCCTGACGAGTTCGTGGTGGGCTTTGGCCTCGACCTGGGGGAGCGCTTCCGCAACCTCCCCCACGTGGCCGTCTACACCCCCTGAACGAGCGACGGGGCCCGCGCTGTCGCGCGAGCCCCGCCCTCGACGGCTGCACGCCGCCGCTCAGTCTCCGGTGCTCGAACCGCCGCTCCGCTTGCGGCGGCGGCGCTTGGTCTTCTTGGGAGCGGCCTGCTTGGCCTCGGCGGCCTGCAGAATGCCCAGGATGTCGTCTCCGTAGGCGCGAACCTGCCAGCGGCGCACTCCGGGCACGGCCTCGAGGGCCTCGTTGCTGAGCGGCGCGTGGGTCGCGATCTCCTTCAGCAGGCTGTTGCTCGCGACCACGACCGGCGCGAGCCGCTCCCGGTCCACAGTCTCGTTGCGCCACTGCTTCAACAGGCCGAACAGCAGGTCGATGCTGGGGGCCTCGGGCCGGGGGCGCTTTGGCCGCGTCCGCTTCTTCTTCTCCGGCTTCGGCAGCGGCTCCTCGTCGGCCAGCCCGTCGATGACCGCCTGGAGCAGAGAGGCGCCGTGCTGGCGGGTCATCGACGCCTTGGGGCGCATGATCTGGTGGAGCTCTTCTTCCGTGGTCGGCTTGCGCTTCGACAGCTGCAGCAGCACGCTGCCAGGGAGCACCTTGAACGCCGGCCGGTCCATCGACTCGGCCTGCCCGTCTCGGTAGCGCCAGACCGACCGCAGCACCTTGAGGCCCTGCGGGTCGAGCGTGTTCGACCGCTTGACCCGCAAGAAGTCGGTGCCGTCTCCCCCACGGCCGCTCCACTCCCGCTCTTCGAGGATGAGGCACTCCTCTTCGTGCGCGGCGCGGCGGTTGGCGCGCTCGAGGCGCAGGTGCAGCACCTCGCGCAGCGCCAGCAGAAAGTGGGTGTCGCCACGAGCGTACTCGAGGTGTTCGGTCTCGAGCGGGCGGCGGGCCCAGTCGTGGCGCTGGTACTTCTTGTCGATCTTGTAGCCGAAGAAGCGCCGGATGAGGTCGGCCAAGCCGATGCCGTCGATGGCCAAGAACTGCCCGGCGATCATCGTGTCGAAGATGTTCCGGATGTAGAAGCCGTAGTCGCGCTTCAGGCTGACGACGTCGTAGTCGCCACCGTGCAACACCTTGACCTGGTCGCGGTTGCCCAGCAGGTCACCGATGGGCGACAGATCGTTGATCTTGAGGGGATCGACGATGTAGTCCTTCTCGGCGTCGGAGATCTGGATGAGGCACAGCCTCTCCTTGTAGTGGTGGAAGGAGTCGGCCTCGGTGTCCACTCCGATGACGGGGAGCGGGCGGAGGTGATCAACGACGCGCTTCAGGCTGTCGTCGTCTTCGACCATGATCAGGGGGGTGTCTTGAAACATCGGAGCGGGGGCGTCCTCTATAGGGCTGGCGCGGCCTGGGCGGGGTCGGCTATTGTGGGCCTCGGGCCGCGGACGGCCGGGAGGAAGATGCCGGTCCCCAGCGCCCCGAGTCGTGCCGAGCCGGGGGCAACGAGGGCCGAAGAGCCCGAGCTTGCGGGAGAGCCCGCGACGTCCCCAGGTCTTCGGAGCGGTCGCGGCGGGAATAACCGGCCGCTATTGACGAAGCCACCGCCGCGACGGGTGCCTCGGGTCGAGGCGCCTCCGCTCGTGGTCGCGCTCGGCGGCAACGCGCTCATCCGGCCGGGCGAGGCAGGCACGGTCGCCGAGCAGGTGGCGCGGGTGGCCGAGGTGGCCGAGGTCTTGGCGGGCATCGACGCGCCGGGGGGGCTGGTCCTCACCCATGGCAATGGGCCACAAGTCGGCCGCCACCTCCTCCGCAATGACCGCACCCGCGACGAGGTCCCGCCCTCGCCGCTCGACGTGGCCGTGGCCGCCACCCAGGGCGAGATCGGCTTCCTCCTCCAGTCCGGCCTGCGCAACGCCCTCGACCGCCGGGGCGACACCCGGCCGGTGGTCGCGCTGCTCACCCAGGTCGTCGTCGACATCGCCGATCCCGCGTTCCTCGATCCGACCAAGTTCGTCGGCCGCTTCTACAGCGAGCAGGACGCCCGCGACCGAGCGGCCGCCCTCGGCTGGCAGATCAAGGCCGACAGCGACCGCGGGTGGCGGCGCGTGGTCGCGTCACCCGAGCCCCTCGAGATCATCGAGTTGGAGAGCATCGACGCCCTATGCCTGGCAGGCTCCATCGTGATCGCGGTCGGGGGTGGGGGCGTGCCCGTGGCGCGCACGCCCGTCGGGTTGAGCGGGGTCGAGGCCGTCGTGGACAAAGACCGCGCCTCCTGCTTGCTCGCCTACCAGCTGCAGGCCAGCCGCCTCGTCATCCTCACCGGGGTCCGACGGGTGCAGGTGGACTTCGGCACCGAGCGAGCCCGGGTGATCGACCACGCCACCGCCTCCGAGATGGAGGCGTGGTTGGCAGAGGGTCACTTCCCGGCGGGGTCGATGGGGCCGAAGGTGCGCGCGGCCCTCACCTTCTTGCAGCGGGGTGGGGTCGAGGTGGTGGTCACGCGGCCCGAAGACCTCGAGGCCGCCCTGCGGGGCGGCATCTGCACCCGGATCACCGCGCGCTGAGGGTGTTGCGCCACAGCGCGTGCACCATCGCGTGCAGGGGGCCGGGGTGGGTCAGCCAAGGACGGTGGCCGCCCGGCAGCGTCTCGACCGCCACCCCCGGCAGCGCGGCCGCGGCCTGCGCGAGGCTCCAGGGAGCCTCGACGTCGGTCTGGCCCCGAAACCACCAGGCGCGCGCGGGCGGCGGCGCGGGCCGACGCCAGGCCACCACGCCCCGCAGGCGGGCCGCGAGCGCGTCGCGCGTGGGCAGGTGGCGCAGGTGGATGGCGGCGGCCTCGGGCGGCGCGGCCTCGGCCCTCAGGCGCGCGCCGATGCGACGCCGATACAGCCGCTCGAAGACCGCCTCGGGGGCCAGGGAGACGAGCCGCAGGCGACGCTCGAGCCCCTCGGGTCGCAGGTGGGGCGCCGGGAGCGCCCCCAAGGCCGCCAAGGTCACCGGCCGGGCGTCGACCGACGCGGCGAGCTCCCGCGCCACCAGCCCGCCGAAGCTCGCGCCCACCAGCAGCAGGGGGCCCGTCGGCAGCAGGGGGGCCAGCGCCTGCGCGGCCGCGGCGATCCCATCGAGCGCCGGCAGATCGACCGCGTAGAGGGGCAGCCCCTCGGCCAGCGCCGCTTGCCTGCAGAAGGTTCGGCTGTCCCCCTCGATGCCGGGGAGCAAGACGACCCCCCCGGGCTCGGGCGAGCGCGGCCCCAGTCGCCACAGGCACGCCCCATCGGCCCCGGAATCCACGAGGCGGCGGTCGGGCGCCTCGGCGGTCACGCGGCGGGCAGCTCGATGGCGGACAGCAGCCGCACCAGACCAGCCGAGGCCCGCCCCACCTCGACCGTCACCTCTTCGTGGGTGAGCGGCGTGCTGGAGAGGCCCGAGCCCAGGTTGGAGACCACCGAGATGGCTCCCAGCCGCAGACCGGCCTGCACGGCCGCGATGGCTTCGAGCACCACCGACATGCCGACCACGTCTCCGCCCATGGCCCGGAGCATCCGGACCTCTGCTGGGGTCTCGTAGGAGGGCCCCGACATGGCGGTGTAGACGCCCGCGTGCAGCGCCACCCCGGCCTGCGTCGCAGCCCGCTCGAGCGCGAGCCCCAAGATGCCGTGGTAGACCTCACTCATGTCGGGGAAGCGGGCCCCCGGCCAGGCCAGCGTCGGCCCGCGGAGCGGGTTGATGCCGAGCAGGTTGATGTGGTCGGTGATGCGGACCAGCGACCCTGCCGGCAGGTCTTTGCGCAGGCTGCCGACTGCGCTGGTGAGCACCAGGTGACGGCCGCCCCAGTGCGCCAGCGCGCGCACGCCGCGCACGAGCTCTTCGGCGCTCCAGCCCTCGTAGGCATGCACCCGCCCGCTCAGCACGAGCACGCGATTCACCCCGAGGCGCCCCACGATGACCTCGCCCGAGTGACCCTCGACGCCGGTGCTTGGCAGCCCCACCTCGTGGTAGCTCACGCGGCCTTCGATCTGGGTGAGCGCGTGGGCCACGGGGGCGGCCCCGCTGCCCAACACGAAGGCGAGCGGGGGGGCCTCGCCGAAGCGGTCAGCGAGGAGGTCAGCGACTCGTACGGCGGGATGTGACATCCCTTTGGAGCTATTGCCGCGCTGACCTGCGGTCAAGGCCCTTTGGGGCGGGGCGCGTCACGCAGGTGTCACCGGGGCGCCATCAACCATTCAGGGAGCGCGGCGGCCCTCGGCGTGCGCTGGGT
>JBDQIL010000271.1:0-6030 GCA_040264415.1 Myxococcota bacterium | reverse complement strand
TCTCCGACCCCCTCTGGGCGGCCCTCGCGCGGCTGCTGGCGCCCCGCCGCGAAGACCGGCCGGCCTCGGCTGATGAGGCCGAAGAGGAGCTCTGGGCGGTGCTCTATGGGATGGGCCACCGGGCCGACGCCTCCACCATGAGCGCCTTCATGCGGCGGGTCTGCGGTGCGACCGGCCGGGGGCGGGGGGGGTGGTCGACCTCGCCGGGCTGGCCCGCGATCTGCGCCGGCTCGAGGGCGATCTGTCTGACCCCACCGGCTCGGGCGCCGACCGCTCTTTGGCCACGAGCCCGGGCGTCACCGCTGGCTCCGATCCCGGCGTCAGCCGGCGACCGCGGCTCGCGCCCGGCGAGCGGAAGAGCGTGGTGGTGGTCACCGCCGAAGTGGTCGGGCTCACCGACCTGTCGGCCAATTTCGACCCCGAGCAGGTGGTGCGGGGGCACCTTCGCTTCTTGCGGCGGGCGCGGCGGGCGGTCGGGCGCTTCGGCGGCACGCTCGACTCGTGGCAAGACGACACGCTGGTGGTGCTCTTCGGCGTGCCGCGCGCCCACGAGCTCGACCTCGAGCGCGCCCTGGCCTGCGCCCTCGAGCTGGTCCGGCTGGCGGCTGGCATGGAGCGCCACGGGCTCAAGATGGGCCTGTGCGTCGGCGTTCATCGTGGCGCGATCACCGTGGGCGCCCGGCGCCACCGGCGCGGGCTGCGCTACCTGCCCATGGGCGACACCACGAAGCTGGCGCGGTGGCTCTGCTACGAGGCTGATGTGGGGGAGGTGCTCGTCAGCGACGAGGCGGCGCGCCTGGCCCAAGAGGCCTACGCCTTTCAGCCGGGCCCGAGCCTGCGGGTGAAGGGCCGACGCGGCGCGGCCGGGAGCGCCCGCCTCTTGGGTCGGCGGCGGCGCTCCGAGGGCCCGCGGGGCGCCTGGCTGCCGCGCCAGGGAGAGCTCGACCAGGTGCGCGACGCCCTCGAGCACCTGCGCGACGGAAACTCGGGGCTGCTCGTGGTGGACGGCCCCCCCGGCACGGGCAAGACCCGCCTCGTGCGTGAGCTCCGGGCCCGGGCTCGGGCCCGTGGCGTGCCCATGTTCACCGGTCGGTCGGTGCCCTACGGCTCGCACGGGCCCGGGGGCGTGTTCAAAGACCTCGTCGCCGACATCATCGGCCTCGACGGGCGGGAGCCCCGCGACGAGGTCCGGCAGCGGGTGGAGCGCCTGTCGCAGCTGGGCCTGGGTGACGCCGACATTCGCGTGGTGGGAGCGCTCTTCGCCATCGAGCCAGGAGATCGACCCGTGCCAGGGGCGGGGGCCTCGCTGCCCCGCGTGGCCCGGCGGGTGGTCCAGGGGCTCGCTGCCGCCCAGCCGGTCATCGTCGCCCTCGAAGACACCCACCACCTCTCCGAAGACGAGGTCGACCTGTTGGCAGATCTCATCGCCGGCACCCGAGAGGCGCCGGTGCTCTTCTTGGTCACCGCCCGTGACGCGGCGCCCCCCGCCCTCGGCGCGCCCGACTGGCGGGTGGGCCTTCAGGCGCTCGACCGCGAGCAGCAACACGAGCTCGTGCTGAGCCTGCTGCCCGAGTCGCTCGGGCCGGCGCGCGCCGTGGCGGCGCCGCTGCTCGACGTGCTCGACGATCGCGCCCACGGAAACCCCCTCTACGTCGAGGCCATGGTCGATGCGCTGGCCAGAGACGCCCGCATCTCGGTGGTGGGGGGCGAGGCGCAGCTGGTCGATCCCGACCGGGCGGTGCAGCTCCCTCCCGGCCTCGACGGCCTCATCGCGGCGCGGGTGGACGCCCTCCCCGCCGCCCTCAAGGAGACGCTTCAGCTCGCCGCCATCATCGGCACCGAGCTGCAGACCGACCTTCTGGCCGCCTCGCTCGAGCTCGACGACCCAGACGCCGTGGTGGCCTCGCTGGTCGACGGGTGGCTGCTGTCGCGCGACGACGGGGCCCCGGGCCGGCTGCGGTTCGCCAACCTCTTCGTGTGGGAGGCGGTGCGCACGTCCACCCTCGACGCCCGCCGCCGCGACCTGCACGCCCTGGTGGCCGCCGGGCTGCGCGCGCTCGCCGGAGACGCCCTCGACGCGGTGCGAGAGCCCCTCGCCCGACACTGCGCGGGGGCCGGCGCCTTCGTCGAGGCCGCCGAGCACATCGAGCAGGCCGGCGACCGCCTCCATCGGCAGCAACTCATGGCCGAGGCCGGCACCTGCTGGGACAAGGCGGTGGGCTGGCTGGGGGCGGCGCGTCGGTCGGGCTCGCGGCCGTCGATCCCGGTGGATCGCGAGGCCCGCATCCGCATCAAGGCGGGCTCGGCCTGGTCGGTCGCAGGGGCGCCCGCCCGCGCCGAGATGCACCTGCAGGTGGCCCTCGATCTGGCCGACGAGGGGGCCGGGCGGAGCGTCGAGGCCCAGGCCCAGCTCGAGCTCGGGCGGCTGTATCGGTCCCAGGCGCGCCTTCAGCTCGCGCGGCTGCACCTCGAGCTGGCGCTTCAGGCCGCCACGGGCTGCGTCGGACGGGCCGACTGGGCGAGACCCGTGGCCGTGGGCGCCCTCGAGGGCCTGGGTATGCTCGGCTACGACTGCGGCGAGAACGATGTGGCGGCCGATC
This sequence comes from Myxococcota bacterium, assembly GCA_040264415.1. Classification (GTDB taxonomy): domain Bacteria; phylum Myxococcota_A; class UBA796; order UBA796; family UBA2385; genus M30B51. The sequence continues at coordinate 3,430 of JBDQIL010000271.1, read as the reverse complement.
ATTTCCGGGAGGCGGTCGCGCTGGCCGAGGGCCACCCGGGCCTCCACGCGGGGGCGCTGCACGGCTTGGCCCTGCGGCATGTGCGCGATGGGCAGCAGACCTTGGCCCTGCCCATGTTGCGGGCCGCCCGCGACGAGGCGGCCGCGTCTGGTGATCGCATCTTGGTGGGCCGCATCGTCAACAACGTGGGCATCGTCCACTACGGCGCGGGGCGCTACCGCGAGGCGCTCGACTGCTTCCGGGAGAGCATGGGCATCCGCGAGGGGCTCGGCTACCACAACGGCGTCGCCATCAACCTGCACAACATCGGCGACGCCTGGCTGCGGCTGGGCGACCGCGGGCGCGCCTGGGCGGCCTTCAGCAAGAGCCGCGACCTCTGCGCCGCCAGCCGGTGGGACCGCGGCGTGGCCATGAACGAGGTCTTCTTGGCCTGGCTCGATCTGGACGAGGCCGAGGAGGCCGCGACCTGGAGCGAGGCCTTCGGGCGCCTGCAGGCCGCCACCGCCCGGGCCCGGGAGCTGGCCGACCCGGACACGGCGCTGACCGGCGCGTGGCTGCAGGGGAGGGCGCTCGCGGCCCATGGCGACACCTCGGCCGCCCGCGCGGTGCTGGCCGACGCGCTGACCGAGGCCCGCGAGCTCGACGCCGGCCCGCTGGTTCGCGATCTCGAGCGCAGCCTCGCGAGCGTGTCGGTCGGGGCGTAGATCGGGGCCGAAGGCCCGCTTCGGGTTGCCCCCCCCGACAGGAGCAATAGGGACACTCGTTCTGCGCTCCCGAGGGCCCCCCATGCGCTCCATGTTGATGATGATCGCCGCACTGTGGCTGTTTGTGGCTCCGGCCCGCGCCCAGGAAGACGCCCCGGCGGATGCCGCCGAGGCGGCGGCCGAGCCCACCGCCTTCGAGTCCTTCGACGCCGTCTTCGGCGCGTGGGTGGTCGGCCCGATGGCGACCGTCATGTTCTGGGACATGGCCTTCTGGGACGCGAACCTGCCGGTGGGCGAGCTGCCGGTCTGTGACGACGGCGCGGCCTGTGAGCGGGACGGCGAGGTCTTGGTCGGCTTCACCGAAGGCCAGGGCTACCAGTGGCGGCGCCAGTGGACCGCCCCCACCAAGGGCCTCGAGGTGGCGCTGCCCGAGCCGGTGACCCTCGAGTTTGGCGCTGTGAGCGCCACCTTCACCCGCACCCCCGAGGGCCTGCGCGGCCGCGTGGCGCCCACGACCCTCCCGCTCGCGCCTTGCACGACCATCGACACCTGCGGCTTCAACATCAACCCCAGCGCCGAGCTGGGCCCCGAGACCGACGTGGGCCACCCCATGGGCGCCATCGTCGCCGACCTTTCCGGTGTCGAAGACGCCGCCCTGGTGCGCGTGGTCGAAGACCGCGCGCCCTTCCCGGTGGTGGTGGTGAGTGACGGGGCCGGGGGACTGCGGGTGCCCGCGAGCACCACGCCCGCCCGCTTCAACCTCTTCCCCGTCCAGGTCGGCGCGACCGTGCTGACCGACGACGGGACCGCCGAGGTCGTCGCCATGACCGACGACGAGGCCACCCTGGCTGGCGCCAGCCGCTTCGAGCCCGGCCCCCTCGCCAACCCCAACGATCTGCAGGTGCCGCTGGTGGTGGCCTGGCTGGTGGTGGGGGCGCTCTTCCTGACCCTCCGCATGGGCTTCATCAACCTGCGGGCCTTCGGCCACGCCATCATGGTGACCACCGGCAAGTACGACGACCCCGACGACCCGGGCGAGATCAGTCACTTCAAGGCGCTCTCGTCGGCGCTGTCGGCGACCGTCGGCCTCGGCAACATCGCCGGCGTGGCCATCGCCGTGGCCGTGGGCGGGCCGGGCGCCATCCCGTGGATGATCATCGCCGGATTCCTCGGCATGTCGTCCAAGTTCACCGAGTGCACGCTGGGCCAGCTGTACCGGGACACCGACTCGAAGGGCCAGGTGCTCGGCGGCCCGATGAAGTACCTCGATCGTGGCCTGGCCGAGAAGGGCCTGGGCCCGCTCGGCAAGGTGCTGGCCGTGGTCTTCTCGCTGATGTGCATCGGCGGCAGCCTCGGCGGCGGCAACATGTTCCAGGCCAACCAGAGCTACGCGGCCGTGGCCGAGCTGGTGCCCATGCTCGCCGACAATGATTGGCTCTACGGCGTCATCCTGGTGGTCTTCGTGGGCGCCGTCATCCTGGGCGGCATCAAGCGCATCGGCGCCGCCGCCGGACTCATCGTCCCGGTGATGTGCGGGGTCTACGTGATGGCTGCGCTCTACATCATCCTGTCGTCGCCCGACCAGATCGGCCCGGCCTTCGGCACGATGTTCGAGGGCGCCTTCTCCACCGAGGCTGGCATCGGCGGCGTGCTCGGCGCCCTCATCCAGGGCTTCCGGCGCGCGGCCTTCTCCAACGAGGCCGGCGTGGGCTCGGCGTCGATCGCGCACAGCGCGGCGGCCACCGATGAGCCGGTGCGCGAGGGCATCGTGGCGCTGCTCGAGCCCTTCATCGACACCATCGTGGTCTGCACCATGACCGGCCTGGTGGTGGTCATCACGGGCGCCTACCTGCAAGACACCGGCGACGGGGTGCTGATGACCTCGGCGGCCTTCGGCTCGGTCATCTCGTGGTTCCCGATGGTGCTCACCTTCGCTGTGGTGATGTTCGCCTTCTCCACCATGATCTCGTGGAGCTACTACGGCGAACGCTGCGCCACCTGGCTCTTCGGCGCCGGGGCGAGCCTGCCGTACAAGGTGCTCTTCTTGGTCTGCACCTTCCTCGGCGTGGTCTTCGAGCTGGGGACCGTCCTCGACTTCTCCGACCTCATGATCCTCGGCATGGCCTTCCCCAACATCCTCGGCCTGTTCATCCTGTCGGGGCTCGTGAAGGAGAAGCTCGACGACTACTGGGGACGCCTCAAGTCTGGAGAGATGCTTCCGGATCGGTAGGCGGCCGGCCCACGATCCAGATGAAGGCCACGCAGGCGAGCGCGCCCGCGGCGAGGCAGATCCAGGGGTTGAGGCCCACGCCCGCCGGGACGCTGCAGAACACCAGTGAGATGCCGCCGGCCGCCAGCGCGTAGGGCAGCTGGGTGGCCACGTGCGCGGCGTGGTCGCAGCCTGCGCCTGTGCTCGACAGCACGGTCGTGTCGGAGATGGGGGAGCAGTGGTCGCCCCAGGTGGCGCCCGACAGCACCGCCGCCGACGCCGCGACCGCGAGCCCGGGCTCCACCTGGAAGGCCAGCGGGATGACCAGCGGCAACAGCACGCCCATGGTGCCGAAGGAGGTGCCGGTAGCGAAGGCGACCGCCGCGGAGATCACGAAGGTGATGGACGGCAGGCTCCAGCCGGGAAGCGAGTCGCCCAGGGCGGCGACGAGGAATTCTGCGGCGCCGAGGTCCGCGATGCCGGCGGCCAGCGCCCAGGCCAAGAACAGCACCACCAG
>JBDQIL010000270.1:0-6037 GCA_040264415.1 Myxococcota bacterium | reverse complement strand
GCTCCCAGGCGTCGGCGACGGGCAACCCTGCGCCGAAGACCCCCCGGCGGACCGCGGCGCCGTGGAAGGCCGCGAGGGGGCCGGTCAGCCGGAAGGCGCGGTCGGACAGAAACAGCAGGCCCGGGCCGGCGCGGGTCAGGCGACGGCGGCTCGGGGTCTCGACGATGACGAGGTCGGGCGCGCCCGGGCCGGGCCATTGGTCGCGGACGACCTCGGTCAGCCACTCGTCCCGTCGGGGTCGCGCGGGGCCGTGGTCCACGAGCACCACCCGCCCAGCGGGCAGGTCGAGGTCGATGACCCGCGCGTCGGGGACGACCGCCAGCGACAGCCGCTCGGCGTCCCCGCTCCAGCGCACCACGCGCTCGCTGACCGCGCGATTGAGCACGCCGGTGGTGCCGGGAGGGACCGCGACCACCGCGTCCCAGCTGACCGACTCGACGGCCCCGCCCCGCATGAACATCGGGTGCCACAGTCCGTTGGCGAAGAGGCCATGCCCAGGCACCGTGCCCGAGGCGTCGTAGCGGCGCGGCAGCACGGCGTAGAAGGACCATCGCCCCTCCGACACCTCACTCCAGCGCACCCAGCCAGACTCGACCACGCCGGGGAAGGTGCGCCGCCGGAGCACGTCGTCTTCGGGAACGGGCAGCGCAGCGAGGGCGTCCACAAGCCGCAGCCCAGCGCCACCGGTCAGCGTCAGGGTGCCGGTGACGGTCTGAAGGTCGGGGCGGACCTCGGCCTCGAGGCGCGCCTGAGCGGCGTGGGCGGGTCTCGCTCGGCTGAGGACGACGAGCGCGACCGCCAAGACCGCTGCCCAGAGGCGAGCGCGTCGGGCGCCGCGCGAAGGGGGCGGCCCCCGACGCCTAATAGACGTAGCCGAGGCCGACGTTCGCCGTGGTCAGCGACCGGGGCGCCATGGTGGTCGAGGCGAGCACCTGGAAGTCGCCGCTGCGCAGCTGGAAGCCGAGGTGCAGGTTGGCGGGCCGGAAGCCTTCGACGTAGCTGTCTTTTCCGCCAAAGCCAGAGACCGGACGCACGCCCAGCTCCTGTTGGTCATCGCCCGACATCTGCGGGCGGGCGTTGATCCAGAGCAGCCCGGCACCCGCATAGGGCGAGAAGCTGCCCTCATTGATGCCGACCTTGCGGCCGAACGGCAGCGTGTAGCCGACGCTCATCGAGCCATCCATCACGCCCAGGTCGAGCTCATCGTTGCCGATGTAGCTGGAGTAGCCGAGCTGAATGGAGACGTCGGGGTAGGCGCGGTAGCCCTCGACCAGGCCCCAGCGGCCGTAGCCGCCGAGCACCGCCTGGCGGGAGAAGGCGACGTAGCTGAGGTTCGCGCCCACCTCGAGCGACAGGGGCAGGCCCTTGCGCACGGCCACGCCCGGGGTCCACATGACGTGGGCGGGGTCTTCGTCTGGGTGGACCCGCTCCCAAGGGGCCGGGTTGGACTCGCTGTCGGTCCAGGCGTCGAGGAAGCTCACGCTCTGGGTGAGGGCGACGTGGAAGCCGGACAGCCCGAGGGTCTCGGCGGGTGCCAGCGGCTTGTTGGCGATGGCGGTCCCGAGCTCGCGCACGACCGTCTCGTAGGCGGCTCGAGACGCCGCGGTGTCCGTGACGGCCTCGCCCTGAACGGTGCCGAGGGCGCTCAAGCTGACGTCGTCTGGCCAAGCGGCCTGGGCGGTCGCGGGCAAGAGCAACACGAGCAAGGGGAGCGCGCGCAGGGTGTGCATGGGCCTCGGCTCCGAGGGCGTTCAGGATGGGGCAAGCTACCCCCCCGGACGCGCGCTTTCAAGGTGCCGCGTCGTCGAGGGGGCGCAGCGCTGTCTACTCGCCGTCGGCCTGGGCCGCGGCCTCTTGCACATGCGCGGCGCGCGCGGCGGCGATGCGGTCGGCGTCGAAGCCTCCGTCATCGTCGTCGGCGATCCAGGCGTAGTCCACCTGCTCGCCGTCGACGAGCGCGAACTTCGGCCGCCAGGTGGGGGTGCGGGTCCAGAGGAAGGCGCCGCCCCACATGGTCGCGGCCTCGGCCGCGATGAAGCCGAGCGCGCCCGAGAGCACCGCCTGGGCCACCCCGCCCAGCTGCTTGCTCAGCAGCAGGGCCTGGAAGGCCTCGCGCGCGCCCTCGCCAGCGATGGTCGGGCTGAGCAGGGTCGCGAGGATCTGGATGGTCGAGCCAAAGACGATGGGCCAGAACTGCGCCCCCACCACGCCGATGGCGAGCGCGGTGAAGAAGTAGACCATCGCCGTGGTGAAGTGGGTCACGAACTTGGCGGCGAGGCAGGCCATCAGCAAGCCCACCTTTCCGCGGTAGGCGCCCACCGAGGCCTTGAAGCCCGCGAGCAGGCCGAGCACCTTGCCCGTGAACTTCCGCGCGAAGGGCAGGCGGCCCAACACACCGCCGGTGAGCTTCTCGACCACGCCCATGATGGCCTCGATGATGACCGGCCAGACCAAGCCCACCACCACGACCGCCGAGATGCCTCCAGCGACGGCGAGGATGCCGCCCGCGAGCAGGGGGGCCTTGTCTGGGCTGCCGGCCTCGGTCATCACGTCGACGATGACCTGGTAGCCAAAGGGCAGCGTGACCACCATGCCCAAGAAGAGGCCGGTCACGCCGATGAACTTCTCGAGCGTCTTGGCCGTGATGGCCCGTGGCCACTGGTTGGAGTATCGGCCCGCTTCGTAGAGCGTGTAGCCATCGAGGCCGAGGGTCGAGGGCAGGAAGGTGCCGATGAACCGACCGATGAGGAAGGCGGTCATGATCTTCTGCCAGAAGGGGTAGCGGATGCCTTGCCCCACCAGCAGCAGGTGCCAGGCCAGCGCGCTGGTGATGACGCCCACGAACTTCACCCCCATGGCCACCAGGGCGAAGACGATGAAGGTGGTGGAGTCGACCGTGTCGATGTAGGCCGCGATGGCCTCGTAGACGGGCAGCTTGAGCTCGACGCCGTCTGCGCCTTCGACGGCGATGGGGTGCCGCAGCAGCGCCATGATGCCGACGATGGTGAACAGCACCTTGGCGAGGGTGTCGACGGGGCGGCGGGCGGTCTTCGAGAGGCCGCGGCGGCCCAGGAAGAAGCCGACCGCGGCCACCAGCAGCAGGCCGATGGCGGGCAGGCCGAGGCGGCCAGCCCAAGACAGCCACGAGAGGCCAGCGAAGGCGGCGGCCGAACCGGCAAGCAGGATCCAGGACATGGGGGCTCCATTCGGGGACCGACACCGAGCAGGGCGGATTCCGCGCGCCGCATAACGGGCCGGGCGCGAGAGGGCAGGCTCAGCCGCCGATCCCGGTCATCACGCCCTCGAAGACGGTGCCCCCGTCGAGGGTGCAGTCGTGGCCGACCGGCTTGCCCATCACCATGTCGCGGACCGCCTGGGTGAGCGCGGCGTCGGAGGCCCCGCCGCGCAGCAGATCGCGCAGCGACGGCGTGTCCTCGTGGGCGAGGCAGGTGCGCAGGTGGCCGTCGGCCTGCAGCCGCAGCCGGTTGCAGGTGGCGCAGAAGTGCTCGCTCAAGGGCGAGATGAAGCCCACCCGCAGCCCGAGCTCTGGGATCCGCCAGTTTCGCGCGGGTCCGGCGGTGGGGCCCTCGCGGCCCTCGGGCTCGAGGCGCCATCGCGCGGCGAGGCGGTCGCGCACCTCTCGGGCCGGCACCGTCTCGTGCCAGCGCGCCTCGAAGGGCATGTATTCGATGAAGCGGAGCTCGGTGGTGTCGGCGTGCCGGGCGGCAAACTCCACCAGATCACAAGCCTCGTCATCGTTCTCGCCACGCAGCAGGACGGCGTTCAGCTTGATGGGGGCGATGCCGGCCCGGCGCGCGGCGACCATTCCGGCGAGCACCCGGTCGAGGCGGCCGCCCCGGGTGAGCGCCGCGAACCGGTCGCTGCGCAGGGTGTCGATGGAGACGTTGATGCGACGCAGCCCGGCGCTGGCCAGCCGATCGGCGAGGCGCTCGAGGTGGTGGGCGTTCGTGGTCATGGCCACGTCGTCGATGCCCGGCACCGAGGCCACGGCCGCCACCAGCCGGTCGATGTCGGACCGGATGGTCGGCTCACCGCCCGTGATGCGGATCTTCTTGACCCCCATGGCGGCGAAGATCCCGACGATGCGTCCGATCTCTTCGTAGGAGAGCAGGTCGTCGCGCGGCAGCCAGGTCATGCCGTCTTCAGGCAGGCAGTAGACGCACCGGTAGTTGCACCGGTCCGTCACGCTCACCCGGAGGTAGGTGTGCACCCGCCCGAGGGTGTCGACCAGGGGCTCGACCGAAGCGCTCACTCAGAGGCCGAGGCGGCCGGCCACCGCGTGGGCGACGTCATCGAAGGCGTCGGCTGCGGCGTGGTCGGACAGGGCGATGGGGCGCCCGGCGTCGCCCCCCTCTCGGATGGCGCCGTCGAGGGGGAGCTGCGCGAGCAGCGGCACGTCGTAGCGGTCGGCGGTGCGCTGCCCGCCGCCTTGACCGAAGGGGTGGAGCTGCGTGCCGTCGGGCAGGTGCAGGGCGCTCATGTTCTCGACGATGCCCAGCACGGGGACGTCGAGCTTCTTGAACATCTCGACGCCGCGCACCGCGTCGAGGACCGCGACGTCTTGCGGCGTGGTGACCACCACGGACCCAGACAGCTGAACGGCCTGGATCATGGTGAGCTGGGCGTCGCCGGTGCCGGGCGGCAGGTCGATGACCAGCACGTCGAGCGGAGCCCAGACCACGTCCTGAAGGAACTGACGGACCACGCCCATCACCATGGGGCCGCGCCAGATGACCGGCTCGGTGTCGTCCACCAAGAAGCCAATCGACATCACCTTCACGCCGTGGGCTTCGAGGGGGATGATCTTCTTGTCTTCGTTCGCGAAGGGCTTGCCGCGGACCCCGAGCATGGTCGGCAGACTCGGGCCATAGATGTCGGCGTCCATCATGCCGACCCGCAGGCCGCGACGGGTGAGCGCGACCGCGAGGTTCACGGCCACGGTGCTCTTGCCCACGCCGCCCTTGCCCGACGCGACCGCGACGATGTGCTTGACCCCCGGGAGGGTCTTCTTCTCGATGGGGCCGCCGTGGGCGCCCATGCCCGGGCCGCTCATCCCCTTGACCGGATCGGGCTTCTTGGCGGGGGGGGCGCCCCCGTCACTGTGGCTGTGGCTGTGGCTGTGGCTGTGGCTGTGGCCCTCGTCTTGGGCCGCGGACGCCGGCGCCGGCGCCGCGCCACCGACCGCCATGTGGCAGCGCACCTCACCCTTCCAGCCGACCCGTCCGATGTTGCGGAGCATCGCCTCGCGCATGCGGGCGCGGTCATCCGCGGTGTGCTGCCGCGTGGTCTGAAGCGTGAACTCGAGCAGGTCGTCGGTCAGCGAGGCGTTCTGAATCATTCCGGCCAGCCAGACCGAGCGCCCCGTGCGCGGGTCACGCACGCGGGTGGCGGCCGGCTCGAGGATGGTGTGGGCGGACTCGTCGGACACGGGGGCTCCAGGGCAGCGCGAGGGAGAACGAGGAGGGCAGGCTAACGCCCTGTCAGACCCGCGCCGGTCGACTCAGCGCTGCGACCAGCGAAGCACGAGCGTCGCGGTGGCCTGGCTGGGCGTGCCCATCTCCTTGTCGTGGAAGCCGTCCCACCGCCAGACCCGGCCGCCCCGCAGGGTGTAGACCGCGTCGGTCTCGACGGCGAACAGCTCCCCCCACGTGCGGAGGGGATGCCCGGTACGCTCGATGGCGAGCGGGTCTGGGTCCCAGTCGGCGCCGGGCAGCAGGCCGTCCCGCTCGCGGTCGGCCACGAGCCCCACCGCCTTCGGGTGGCGATGCAAGGCGATGATCTCGGGTCGGGGCTCCGCGTCGCGCACCAACAGCACCTTCGAGCGCTGCCGCCGCAGGTCGGGGAAGCCACAGGCCACCCACGCCTCGCCGGACGCCGTCTGCACCTGCGCGCGCTCTCCGGCCCCTTCGAAGATCTGCCGGACGGGCGCCATGTGGTTGAGGGAGTCGGGCAACATGGGCAAGCGGTCGCGTGACAGCGTGCCGCCCAGCTCGGCCAGCCGCTGACGGCCCGCTGC
>JBDQIL010000269.1:0-6043 GCA_040264415.1 Myxococcota bacterium | reverse complement strand
CCCCTGCCCCTCCCGAATCGAGATCCCCATGGACAAGCTCGTCATCGAAGGCGGTGCTCCGCTGCGCGGTGAGATCCCCGCCAGCGGCGCCAAGAACGCCGCTCTCCCGATCCTCATCGCCACCCTCTTGGCCCCAGGCGAGCACGAGATCACCAACGTGCCGGATCTGGTGGACGTCTCCACGACGCTGAGCCTGCTGGGTCGACTCGGCTGCCCGTCGCTGGTGCCAGAGCCCGAGCCGGGCGCCTTCGGCCAGCGGGTCCGCATCGACACCACCCGCATCGCCTTCTCCGAGGCGCCCTACGACCTCGTGCGCAAGATGCGGGCGAGCGTCCTCGCGCTGGGCCCGCTGCTGGCCCGCTGTGGCCGCGCCCGCGTCAGCCTGCCCGGGGGCTGCGCCATCGGCGTGCGGCCCATCGACCAGCACCTGAAGGGCCTCGAGGCGCTCGGGTGCGAGTTCGAGCTCTCCCAGGGCTACGTCAACGGCCGGGTGGAGCACCTCAAGGGAGCCGACATCCACCTCGACGTGCCCACCGTCACCGGCACCGAGAACATCTTGATGGCCGCGGTCCTGGCCGACGGCGTGAGCGTGATCCACAACGCCGCATGCGAGCCCGAGATCGTCGATCTGGCGCGCTTCCTGCGTTCGATGGGCGCCCGCATCAAGGGAGACGGGACCCCCACCATCGAGATCGACGGCGTGCCCGCACTGCGGCCGGCCCGCTCCCCCCACCGCATCCTCCCCGACCGCATCGAGGCCGGCACCTACCTCGTGGCCGCCGCCATCACGGCCGGTGACGTCACCGTGACCGGCGTCGAGCCGGCAGACCTGTCCCCTCTGCTCGGCGTGCTCCGTGAGGCAGGCTGTGGGGTCGAGATCGGCGCCGACCGCGTGCGCGTCCACCGCGACGGCCCCCTGCGCCCGGTCTCGGTCGAGACCCAGCCCCACCCCGGCTTTCCCACCGACATGCAGGCGCAGTGGATGGCCTTGATGGCGACCGCTGCGGGGCAATGCACCGTCTGCGAGACCATCTTCGAGAACCGCTTCATGCACGTCGCCGAGCTGCAGCGGCTGGGCGCAGACGTGGTCATCGATGGCAAGTGCGCGACCGTGACCGGCTCGAAGTCGCTGACGGGCGCCACCGTGATGGCGACCGACCTTCGGGCCAGCGCGTCGCTGGTGCTCGCGGGCCTCGCAGCCGACGGGCTCACCGAGATCCTGCGGCTCTACCACCTCGACCGCGGCTACGAGCGCCTCGAGGACAAGCTGACGGCGCTCGGCGCGACCGTCGCGCGGGTGCCCGACGACATGCGGGTCCGGCCCGGCGAGATCCCGGCGGCAGGCCGCCGCGCCGCGGGCTAGGAGCCCAGGGGCGGAGCGGGCCAGCAGCACCAGGGTGAGCCGACTTGATCTCCAGGGATGTCATCGAGACCATCCGGGAGCGCATCGACATCGTCGATGTCATCTCCCAGACGGTGACCCTCAAGCGAGCGGGCTCGTCCCTCAAGGGGTTGTGCCCGTTCCACCAAGAGAAGTCGCCCAGCTTCAACGTGGTCCCCCACAAGAAGATCTGGCACTGCTTCGGCTGCCAAGAGGGCGGAGACGTCTTCAAGTTCGTCGAGAAGACCCGCGGGCTTCCGTTCATCGACGTGGTGCGAGAGCTCGCCGCGCAGGCTGGCGTGCAGCTCGAAGAGGAGCGCCTCTCGCCGGATCAGCGCCGCGCCCGCAACGCGCGGGCCAGCCTCTACGACGTGTGTGAGCTGGCCGCGGACTGGTTTCACTCGAACCTCATGACCCGCGCAGACGGCCGCGTCGCCCGCGACTACCTCAAAGGGCGTGGCCTGACCCAAGACACGGTGGAGCGCTACCGGGTGGGCTTCGTCCCCGAGGGCTGGGACGGCCTCATCAACCACCTGCACGGCAGGGGCGTCAGCGCCGATCAGGCCGTGCTCGCCGGCCTCGCCAAGCGCAGCGACCGGCCGGGGGGCGGCGCCTACGACGCCTTCCGCGGTCGGATCATCATCCCCATCGAAGACCCCCGAGGGCGCATCGTGGCCTTCGGCGGGCGCACCATGCCCGGCGGGCGCGCCGACGCCCCGAAGTACATCAACTCGCCCGAGACCCCCATCTACAAGAAGTCGGCGGTGCTCTACGGGCTGCGCCACGCCCGGGCTGCCGTGCAGCGAAAGAACCGCATGCTGGTGGTCGAGGGCTACTTCGACGTCATCAGCCTGCACCAGGCCGGCTTTCAAGAGGCGGTCGCCACCTGCGGCACGGCGCTCACCCCCGAGCACGTGCGCATCATCCGGCCGCTCACCCGCACCGTGGTGGCGCTCTTCGACTCCGACGCCGCGGGCGAGCGCGCAGCGGCGCGGTCGATGGAGGTGTTCCTCGAGGCCGGCATCGAGCCCCGACGCCTCACGCTCCAGGGCGCCAAAGACCCCGACGAGTTCGTGCTCGAGCATGGGCCCGACGCCTTCGAGCACGCCCTCGAGCGCTCCGAGCCGCTCTTCGAGTTGCTGCTGCGGCGCTCGGTCGAGCGCCATGGCACCACGCCTGGCGGGCGAGCGGCGGTCCTGCGCGAGCTGGCGCCGGTCGTGCGGCTGCATCCGCCCGAGTCCCGCGCGCCCCTCGCCGCGCGCCTGGGCAGCGCCCTGTGGATGGACCCCCGCGCGGTGCGAGAGACCATCGGGCGCGCCCCCCGCCCCGAGGTGTCCGCCCCTCAGGCCACCAGCTCGCGCTGGCGCGGCACGGTCGAACTCAACCACCTCTTGTGGCTTCTGCTGCACTTCCCCAACGAGATCACCGACGTGATGGCCGGAGTCGATCCCGGCCTCGTGACCGATCGCGACACGGTGATCCAGGCCATGGCGTGGCTCATGCAAGGGCGCCTGCTGCCCGACGTCATCGAGAGCGCCGATGATCCCGATCTGGCGCGGGTCCTGCTCGCGGCCGCCGCGAGGGAGGGTCTCTACACCGAAGAGCAGGCTCGTCCCGCCGCACGGCAGATCCTTGATCGCCTCCAGGAGAACCAGCTACGGGCTGACTTGGCGCGCTTCAAGCACGACCTCGCCACTTGCGGGCCTGAAGATGACGTGTCAAGGCTAAAACTGCTGCGTCAGATCCAGGCGCTCCAGCGACAGCTGAAGCATCTCCGGCAACGGCGCCCCTCCGAGGACCCACCCTGATTGGCCGCACCACAGACCCGCTGCACCCCGCAACGGTTGCGGCTCCGTCATCGACGGGGCACCGTAGGGGGTCCGACCCTGCGGGTCCCCCTGCGCTGCGACGCGGCGGCCCCAGCGTGACCTCGAACCAACCCGGACCCAAGGCCATCCCATGATCAAGGACAAGGACCTGAAGGAAGTTCAGGCCCTCATCCAGGTGGGCAAGCAGCGCGGCTACGTCACGTACGACGAGGTGAGCAAGCGCTTGCCCGCGCACCTGATCGCGCCCGAACAGCTCGATGATCTCATGATCATGTTCTCCGATCTCGACATCGAGGTCGTCAAGGCCGCGAAGAAGCGGGCGGCCGAGCGCCGCCGCGGTGGCGGAGACGGCGACAGCAAGGCCTCGGGATCAGCCGAACCCACCCGCAGCAGCGACCCCGTGCGGATGTACCTCCGCAAGATGGGCACGGTCCCGCTCCTCTCCCGCGAGGGCGAGATCGAGATCGCCAAGCGCATCGAAGAGGGCGAGCTGCTCGTCGAGCGAAACGTCCTCACCTCGCCCTACTGCCTCATCCTGGTCCAGAACCTGGTCGAGCACGAAGAGGCGCGCTGCGCCCGCGCCATCCGGGGCGGCAAGAAGCCCCGACGCACCAAGACCTCCGACGGTCTGTCGGTGGACGAGTTCGCCGTCCGAGTGGGCGAGCTGGTCGAGGCCCGGCAAGAGGGCGTCAAGCAGGTCGCCCGAGCCAAGTCCAAGAAGCGCACCGACGAGGCCCAAGTGGCCCTCGACGCCGTCGAAGACGAGCTCCTCCGCACGATGAAGACGGTGGATCTCAAGAAGAAGCAGCTCGCCGACGCCTGCCACCATCTCAAGCGGGCCTACGACGAGATCGCCATCTACGAGCGTGGCATCACCGCGGTCGCCGAAGAGGCCAGCGTCAATGTCGACGACCTGCGGCGCCTGATCCGCAAGGTGCGACGCACGCCAGAGAAGGGCGGCCGGAGCGTCATCGACGAGACCGGTATCTCGGCCGAGACCTGGGCCGACTTCGACAGCCGCGTCCGCCGCGAGCTGCGCCGCATCCGCAAGGTCGAAGACGCCATCGGGGTGGGCCGCGACGAGCTGCGGGTGCTCGCCCGGGTCACGAAGCGCGGATTGGCCCAAGCCGAGGCTGCCAAGTGCGAGCTCGTCGAGGCCAACCTCCGCCTCGTGGTGAGCATCGCCAAGAAGTACACCAACCGAGGCCTTCAGTTCCTCGACCTCATCCAAGAGGGCAACATCGGCCTGATGAAGGCCGTCGAGAAGTTCGAGTACCGCCGCGGCTACAAATTCTCGACCTACGCCACCTGGTGGATCCGGCAGGCCATCACCCGCGCCATCGCCGACCAGGCACGCACCATCCGCATCCCGGTGCACATGATCGAGACGATCAACAAGCTCGTGCGCACCCAGCGCCACTTGGTGCAGGAGATGGGCCGCGAGCCGACCCCCGAAGAGATCGCCGAGAAGATGGAGATCCCGGTCGACAAGGTGCGCAAGATCCAGAAGATCGCCAAGGAGCCCATCAGCCTCGAGACGCCCATCGGCGAAGAGGAGGACAGCTCCCTGGGGGACTTCATCGAAGACAAGAACGCCGTGTCCCCGTCCGAGAGCGTCATCAACGGCAGCCTCGAAGAGAGCTGTCGCAAGGTGCTCGCGACGCTCACCCCCCGCGAAGAGCGCGTGCTGCGCATGCGCTTCGGCATCGGAGAGAACTCCGACCACACCCTCGAAGAGGTGGGTCAGGACTTCGAGGTGACCCGCGAGCGCATCCGGCAGATCGAAGCAAAGGCGCTCCGCAAGCTGCGTCATCCGGCTCGCTCGAGGCGCCTGCGCTCGTTCTTGGAGAGCTGATAGAGGGGCCCGCCAGGGCCACATTCGGGAGCGATTTCGGGCCTATAGCTCAGTTGGTCAGAGCACCCGGCTCATAACCGGAGGGTCCCAGGTTCGAGCCCTGGTGGGCCTACCCCGCTCCGATTCCGCTATGGTGCGTCTGCGCTCTCGAACCGGCGCGCAGGGGTGAACGTGAACCAAGAACTGCTCGACATCCGCGACCTCGCCAAGGCCGATCTCGAGATGGACGCACTGAAGGCCGAGGCGGGGGCGCTCGCCAAGGCGGTCCGCGACCTGCGCGCTCGGGCTGCCGCGCAACAGGCGCAGGCCGACGCCCTCGACGCGGCGCTCGCCGCCGCCCGCGACACCGAGCGCGCCCTGCAGCGGCGCATGAAGGACTTCCAGGCGAAGTCCACCCGAACGCAGCAGCTCATGGACGCAGGCCAGGCCGTTGACTACGCCGCCGCCGAGAAGCAGCTCAGCCAGCTGCTCGAGTTGGCCGACCAGGCAGAGACGCAGCTGCTCGAAGCCATGGAGGCGCGCGAGGCGGTCGAGGCGCAGATCGCCACCCTCGCCCACGCGCGCAAGCAGACCGACGCAGAGCTCGGCGCCGCGCGGTCCCACGAGGCCGAGCGCCGCCCGTCCATCTCGGCGCGCTACTCCAAGCTGAAGCCGATCCGAGAGGCCCGAATGGAAGCGGTGCAGCTGCACCACCGCAGCCGCTACAACGACCTCCGCCGCAAGGAGATCCGACCGGTGGTGGACATCATCGACGGCACCTGCGCGGGCTGCCACATGGAGCCCCCGCCGCAGGTGGCCAACGACATCGCCAATGGCAGCACCCGCATGAACAACTGCCGGGGTTGCGGCGCCTTCTTCTTCGAGGTCCGCACCACCGAGCCCGATGAAGCGGACGAAGACGACGAGGGCTGACCCCCCTTCGGCTTGCGCCGTCGCGGTCGCTTCGATTAGTCCCCGGCGGTCAGAGCAGATCAGGTG
>JBDQIL010000268.1:0-6051 GCA_040264415.1 Myxococcota bacterium | reverse complement strand
GCGCGCCGGTCTGGCTGGTCCACCGCCCCGATCTGCCCCTCGTTCGGGTGGAGGTGAGCTTGAGGGGTGGGCAGGTGGCGGCGCGGCGTCCGCTGGCTCTGCAGGCCGCCGGCGCCCTGCTGGACCAGGGCACGGGGGCGCATCCGGGACCCTCCTGGCAAGCGGCCGCCGCCGATATCGGCGCCCGCACGTCCCTCGGCGTGGGCACATTTCGCGCCTGGGCCGACGTCGAGGTGCTGTCTGGCGGAGAGGGCCCCGCCCTGGCCCTGCTCGCCGAGGCGGTGGACCACCCCGAGCTCGATCGGGCCGCCGTGCGTCGCCTGCGGCGGGCGTGGCGGCGCTCGGGCGAGGGCGCCGACCGCTCGCTGAACGCGGTGACCGACGCCGCTCGGCTGCGGGCCGAGCTGCCGGCCGAGCACCCGCTGGGCGCCATCTGGGGCGATCGCGACTACCGCCGGTTGCGGCCCAGGCGGGTGCGGCGGGCGTGGCGACAGCAGCGCGACGCCGCCAGCGTCGCGGTGGTGGTCGTGGGCGACACCTCCGCCGACCGCATCCTGCCCTTGCTCGAGCGCCACCTCGGTGGACTGTCGGCCGACTTCACGCCTGCCCGCCTCTCGCCGCCGCCGTCCCAGGGTCCGCAGCGCCTGCTGGTCGACCTGCCCGGCCTCGAACAGGCGCGGGTGGTGCTGAGCCTCCCTGCGCCCGGGATCGGCTCCCCCGACGCCCCCGCGATGGACCTCGTGGCGCATGCGCTGTGCGGCGCCTTCACCAGCCGCCTCAACTCGCGCCTGCGCGAGCGGGACGGCCTCACCTACGGGTCCTCCTGTCGGGTGGAGGCCCGCCCGGGCTACGGGCGACTGGTCGTCGAGGTCCCCGTCGACGCCGCCGACGTGGGCGAGGCGGTGGAGGCCATCGAGGCAGAGCTGCTCGCCGCGTCCGAGACCCTGCCCACCGCGGCTGAGCACACCGCCGCCCGGCGGGGGCTGCTGGTGGCCGCAGCCCGAGACCAGCTCGAGGGCGCGCAGGTCGCCTGGGTGCTCGGTGCCGCGCTCACCCATGGCCGGTCGCCGGACGCCGCCGCCGCCGACCTCCGAGCGCTGGGTGCGGTCTCGGTCGACGCCGCCCGAGCGCGCGCCGCGGCCACCCTCGGGGCCGCCGATCGCACCTGGCTGTTCATCGGCGACGCGCGCGCCATCGAGCCGGCGCTCCACGCCGTCGGGCGGCCCCCGGATCGCATCTGGCAGGCCGCCGCCGTGGTGGCTCCGCGCCGGTAGGCGGCGGTCCGAACGGCGGCCGGCTTCTGGCCGGCTTCATGCCCGTCGACGGCCCCGCCGGCCTGCGGTATGGTGAGGGTTCGACGGCCCCCGGAGGCACCCGTGCTCCTGCTCCTCACTGCGTTCAGCGTCGCTCCGGCTCACGCTCAGGAATTCTCCAGCGAGCCGATCGACTTCGTGCTGGAAGACTCCGTCGAGCTGTATAACAGCTCCGAGTTCAGCACGGGCTGGGTGCCGTCGGGCAGCCCGCTCGCGGTGCAGTTTCAGATCGCCAGCGAGGGCGGCGCCTGGGTGGGCATGGACGGTCGCGGCGACCTCACCTGGCCCGAGGCCCTGACCCTTCAGCTCACCGGCGAGCCCGAGACCGGCGAGATCATCGTCGATGCGGAGCTCGCGGCCGTCACCTCGCTCCGCTTCGACGTGGCCGGGTACGCCTGGGAAGAAGAGCTCGACCGGCGGGGCATCGTGGTCGAGGGGGAGGCGCTCTTCGACCCCTTCCTGCTCGCGGGCACCTCCCCCGACCGCGCCATCGTCGAGTTCGAGGGCAGCCGCACCCAGCTCATCGACTACAGCTTCGACGTGTTCACGGGCGTGAGCCTCGAGTTCGCGGTGGACATGGGCCCCGAGGCGCTCACCACCTTCGAGGGGGTTCACTGGTGGACCGAAGAGGGCGCGGTCGCCCAGGAGTTCGCCACCGTTCACGTCGAGCCGCTCGGGCTGGGCGTTCAGACCACCGACACCACCTTCGTCGGGCGCTGGCAGAGCACGCTCGACCTCGTGCTCAACCCGGTCTTCTCGGTCTGTGTGGCGGTGGTCGGGTGCTTCGACCTGGTGGACCTCGACGTCCCCATCCCGCTCGCCTTCGAAGACTTCGAGGCCGAGTTCGAGCCGACCTACCTCGACTTCCCGCTGCCGGTCCTCAGCTTGCCCGACGGCGAGGCCTACGATCTGGGTGAAGTGGCCGTGGGCGCGGCGGTCAACCAGCAGGTCGCCATCCGCAACGACGGCGAGCTCAACCTCGAGGGCGCCGCGGGCCTGCTCGGCTCGCCCTTCTTCACGAGCTACCCCGAGACCTTCTTGGCCGGCCCCTACACCGAAGACGGCGTGGTGGTGACCTTCGCGCCCGAGTCTCCCGGCACCTTCTCTGCGACGATGGTGCTCGAGAGCAACGACCCCCTTGAGCCGCTCACCGAGATCAGCTTCACCGGCGTCGCGGTCGATCCCGACGGCGAAGACGCCGAAGAAGAAGGCGGCGGCGCTGGCGGCGAGGCCAAGCCGGTCACGATCTCCAGCGAGGTCGGCTGCGGCTGTGGCACCACGGGCGCGCCGGCGTGGCCGGGCATGCTGGCCTTCGCGGCCGGTGGCCTGGTGATGGTGCGCCGCCGTCGCGAGGAGTAGCCTGCCCTGGTGAATGGCCCTCCGATCCGTGTCGTGGCGGCTGCGGCGAGTCGCCGCGGCCCTCACCACCTGCGAAACGAAGACGCCTGGTGCGTCTACGGTGGTCCGCAGCTCTCCACCCCGGAGCAGCCAGGCGGGCTGTTTGCCGTGTGCGATGGCGTGAGCACCGCCGGACGGGGCCGGCTGGCCGCGAGCCTGACCTGTGAGCGGCTCGGACAGTTCGGCGAGCTGGGCACGCCGGCCCGCCTCGAGGGGCTGCGCCAGCTCGTGAGCGAGATCGACTGGGAGCTGCGGGGCGCTGGCGACGGCGCCTACTGCACCCTCGCGCTGACCTGGCTGGTGGGCACCACCGCCCATGTGATGACGGTGGGGGATTCGCCGGTCTTTCGGCTGCGCAGGGGGAGCCTCACCCAGGCGGGCCTGATCTCGTCGGGTGGCCGGCGGGGCCTGCGCGCCTACCTGGGCATGGGGCCGCGCGTCTCCGAGGTGCTGCGCCACGAGGAGTGGAGCGTCGAGCCCGGCGATCTGCTGCTCTTGATGTCCGATGGCATCCTCGACGCCCTGAAGCCCGCTGACCTCGTCAAGGCCTGGGCCCGGTCCCACGAGCCCCGCAAGTACGTGCGGCATCTGGTCGAGGAGGTCGCTCGCATCGGGGTCGACGACGACGCCACCATCGTCGCGGTCGAGCTTCGGGTCGACGCCGACGCGGTGTCGCCGACGGCGCCCATCGAGGCTCCGGATCCGCCGCGGCTGCTGCAAGGTGGCGGCTGACGTCGGCAGCGGGCGGTCGGCGGGGTAGGGCCTCCGGGTGAGACTCCTCGTCACCGGCGGTTCGAGCTTCCTGGGCGCCTGGCTCTGCCAGCGCGCGGCGCCGAACCATGACGTGGTCGCGTTGCACCACAGCACCGCGCTGCGCCTGAACGGGGTCACCCCCATGCGGGTCGATCTGCGGCGCGGCCGAGACGTGGCCCGGCTGCAGGCCGTGGGTGCCGACGCCGTGGTGCACGTGGCCTGCAAGATCAAGGCGCCGGGGCCCGGAGAGGCCTCAGCGGCTGAGGCCGCCGCGCAGATCAACCAGCAACTGATGGACGCGGTGCTCGCGCTCGGCCTGCCCACGGTCTACGCCTCGAGCACCGTCGTGCACTGGAGCCAAGACACGCCGTACGCGCGGTCGCGGCGCGAAGATGAGCGGCGGCTGCGTGAGAGCGGGCTGCCGTACGCCATCCTGCGCCCCAGCGCGCCGTACGGGCCGCGCTTGGCCACGCACCAGCCGCGGCACCGCGAGAGCTTTCACACGCTGGCCGCTCTCGTGCAGCGTTCGCCGGTCGTGCCGGTCATCGGGGACGGCACCTACCGGCGCCAGCCCGTGCACGTCGACGACTTCTCCGACGCTGTGCTCGCGCTGCTGCGCGACGGCCTGCCGAGCCGCGCCTTCGAGGCGGGCGGCGGAGAGGCCCTCACCATGAACGCCATCATCGCCCGGCTGTCGGCCCTGGCGCGGCGCCAGCCGCGGGTGCTCCACCTGCCCAAGGCGCTGTTCGTGCAGGCGGCGCGGCTCGCGCCCGACTTCGACCCCTCGCTGATCGCCGCGGCCGACGAGGACGAGCTCGCCGACCCCAGCGAGCTCGAGGCCCAGACCGGCTTGGTGATGCGCGCTTTCACCGACGGTGCCCGCGACCTGGTGCGCTGAGCCCGACCGCCGAGGCGGCCCTGGTGCAACAACTCGAGTGGCTGGGGTGTCTCGGTGGCCCGTCCCGCGCCGGAGCGCCCATGACCGCCCCCGATTCGAACCGCCCGCCCGCAGACCGCGTGCAGGCTGCCGACGTGCGCGCCGCCCTCTCCGACCGGGATCCACGCTTGTTGGCGGCCGTCCTCGACTCGTCCGACGTCGCGCACGACGGCGACAGCGAGGGCGCCCCCGAGCTCGCTGACAAGCTGGTGTCTGCGCTGTGGTGGCGCACCCACAGTCCGGTCGGGCAGCTGCTCGCGCAAGACGATCTGGGACAGCTGGTCGATCGGGTCGCGGCGAAGCTCGGGGTGGACGTGGGCGAGGGCGACGACTGGGCCCGCCTGGCGGCGCTCACCGACGCGATGGTGCCCGATCGCCAGCCCCTCGACATCGACGACCTGCCCGACGACGCCAAAGACCGGCTGCGCCGGGCGGCCTGGGGGCAGGTGGTCGGGTGGACCGGCGTGGGGGCGTCGGTGGCCAGCCGCCTGGCGGCCACGCGCCTGCTGGGCCTGATGGCGGGGCCGGTCTGGAACCTCCTGCGCTGGGTTCCCAAGCTGGGCCCCGCGCTCGTCTCCTTCAAGGGAGCGGCGGGCGTGGTGTCGGTGGCGTCTGGTCCGGTGGGGGTCGTGCTCGCGCTCGCGACCCTCAACCACGCCCTCGGGCCGCGCCACGATCGAGCGCTCCCCCTGCTGGTGGGCGCGGGCCTGGTGATGCGCAACCCCCTCGCGGTGGTGCCGGGCGGCGGTTGACCCCGCGGGGGCTCACGTGGCGGACGGCTTGCGCTTGCGCATCCGCATGTTCACCAGCTCCACCAGCAAGGCGAAGCTCATCGCAAAGTAGATGTAGCCCTTGTCCACGTGCTGGCCGAGGCTCTCTGCCGTGAGCAGCACGCCGATGAGCAGCAGGAAGCTGAGCGCGAGCACCTTCATCGACGGGTGCTCGTTGACGAAGTCACCGATGCGCTTGGCGAAGACCAGCATGACCAGCATCGCGATCACCATGGCGGTGGCCATCACCCAGAACTGCTTGGCCATCCCGACCGCGGTGATCACCGAGTCCAGGCTGAAGATGATGTCCATCAACATGATCTGACCGACCACCCCCGCCATGCTCGCGGCGCTCGAGGCGGCCACCTCGTCGGCCTCTTCGCCGGGGTGCTCCACCTGCTCGTAGATCTCGTGGGTGGACTTGCCGATCAAGAAGATGCCACCGCCCAGGAGGATGAGGTCGCGCCCGCTGATGGGGTGGTCGAGGGCGGTGAAGAGCGGGTCGGTGAGGCCCATCACCCACGAGATGGCGAAGAGCAGCCCGAGGCGGGAGATCAGCGCGGCGCCCAGCCCCAGTTGGTAGGCCGCTTGCTGGCGGTCCTTGGGCAGCCGACCGCTGAGGATCGCGATGAAGACGATGTTGTCTACACCCAGCACGATCTCGAGAGCGGTGAGCGTGCCCAGCGCGATCCAGGTGTCGGGCTGGGTGAGGGACTGGAGGATCTCGGTCATCGGGGGGCTCCGGGGGCCGACGGCGTCGCATCGGGGCTGGCCGGCGGCCCGACGCTCCCGCTCGCCAGCGTGGTTGCGCGGAATGCAGAACGCGTCGCCGCCAACTCCGACGCGTTGCTGCGGTTGTACCAGCACGCCAATGCTGGGC
>JBDQIL010000267.1:0-6052 GCA_040264415.1 Myxococcota bacterium | reverse complement strand
CCGCCGGACATCCCTGGCGAGCGGGCCGCCTTCGGGCTGCCGGCGGGCCGGCCGATCGCGCTGTGCGTGCAGACCGTCGCGAAGTTTCGGCCGTGGACCGACCGCGTCCACGCCGCCCTGGCCGCCGCGGCGCCCCAGGCGGTGCTGGTCTTCGTCGAAGACCACCGCCCTGATGTCACCGCCGCCTTTCGCTCGCGGCTCGAGCGCTCCTTCTCGGCGCGGGGCCTCGACCTCGACCAGCACGTCCGGCTGGTCCCCCGCATGTCGGAGGCGGCCTGGATGCAGCTGATGGGCCTCGGCGACCTCTTCTTGGACGGCCTCGGCTGGTCGGGGGGCAACACGTCGCTCGAGGCCCTGTCGGTGGGGCTCCCCTGCTTGGCCTTCCCCGGCGAGAGCATGCGGGGTCGGCACACCCTGGGGATGGTGCGAGAGCTCGGCCTGGACGACCTCGCGGCCCGCGACGCCGACGACTTCGTGGCGCGGGCGGCGGCGCTCTTGGGGGACCCGGCGGCCCGCGCCCGCCTGCGCGAGGCCACCCTCGAACGGGTCGACGCGCTCTATGAGGATCGCCGCGGGGTGCGCGCCCTCGAGGAGCTCATCGCCAGTCGGGTGGAGCGCCTCCGCCGGCTGGGCTGAGGTCGGAGCTCTGGTAGCCGAGCGCCTGCAGGGCCGCCTCGAGCGCGGGATCCGGGGCGCCCGCCTCTGGTGCCTGCCGGACCGCGTCGCGCAGGGCCCGCACCAGCGACGCGTCGCCCGGCTCGACCGGCAGCGGCCGCACCTCGAGGGGGTCGGTCGAGCGGTCGTAGGCGGCGAGGGCGTGCCATCGGGTAGCGACGACGCTGCGGGTGGGGCCGCGCGCCGCGACCCCCGCGAGGGGCCCGAGGTCGTGCGCTCCCCCGGGCTGCGACCGACCCCAGGTTCGAGAGAGCCTCGGGCGGTCGGCGGCGGCCGAGGCCATCAGCGCGCCCGGCGGGCCCAAGCCGAGCAGCCCCTCCACCGTCTCCGAGATCTGCTCGATGCCGATCACGCCGTCGTGCGAGCCCGGGCCGACGCCCGGACCGGCGATCACCAGCGGCACCCGGCTGGTGCCGGCGAAGGGCAGCCGCCCGTGGGTGAAGGGCGCGCCATGCTCTCCCATCTCCTCGCCGTGGTCGCCCACCACCACCACCACCGCCGAGGGGCCGGCGGCCTCGAGCACGCGCGCCACCTGCCGGTCGAGGTCGCGCAGCTGGGCGACATAGAGCGCGCGCCCGACCGCCAGATCGGCGGCGCTCCAGTCGCCATCGCCCAGCCCCGGCAGCCCGGTGTTCGTGAGGGCCGCGAGGGGGTCGAGGCCCTCGGCCCGGCGGGCCGCCGACGACGGATGGTACGGCCAGTGCGGACCGTACAGGTGCACCCAGAGCGCCACCGGTCCGGCGCCTCGGTCGGCCCACATGGCCAACGCCCGGTCGACCGTCTGCCCATCGGGGCGGCTCCAGGCCATCCCGGCCCGGCTTCGCCAGCCCCGCCACGACAGCAAGGGGCTGCCCCGCACGAGGCGCTCGTCAGCCGTGGTGTCGCAGGCTGAGAAGCCTCGGCAGAAGCCCATGGACGCGTCGAGGACCGCCGCCGAGGTCGCGGCCATCGTCTGCCACCCCGCCGCCTGCAGGCGCGCGGGGAGCCAGGGCACGTCGGCGGGCACGGGCTCGCCGTTGATCTGGACCGATTCGAGCACGTCGGTGCCGCCGGTCCACAGGGCCGCGTGCGCCGGGCCGGTGAGCCCCACCGGGGAGTAGGCCTGCGAGAAGGTGCGCCCGCGGCGAGCGAGCCCGGCGAGCGCGGGGGTTCGGTCGACGTCGCCCCCCCGACTGAGGTGCAGGGCGTCGGCGCGCGTGGTGTCGAGGGTGATCACGATCAGGTCGGGGCCCACCGCCCCGGCGGTGGCCCGGGCCGGATGGAGCCGCGCCGCGCCCGCGAGCACGACGCCCCAGGCCAGCGCCGCCGCCGCCCCCGCGGCGCGCCCACGCCCCAGCAGCGCCGCGCCCAGCGCCAGTCGCCGCACCTCGTCGAGCGTCGGCACCACCCCAGCGCTCCACGGCGTGATGGTGGCGACCGCCGCGCAGGTCATGGCGGCGACCGCCGCCACGGCGGCGAGGGTCGCGAGGCGCCGGCCGAGGGACCGGGCGACAGCAGGGGGTGCAGGCATCCCCGCCTGCATAGCCGCCCGGACCGACCCGGCGTTAGCCAGACCCCAGCACCGGAGCCCGCATGGACGCCCCCTCCCCCCGCGATGCCCTGCTGGCGGCGCGCACCATCGCCGTGCTCGGCGCCCACCCCGAGGTGCGCCGGCCGGCGTTCTACGTGCCCGACTACCTGGCCAACCAGGGCTACCGGGTGCTGCCCGTCAACCCGGTCCAGCGAGGCACCCGGCTGTGGGGCCAGCCGGTCCGCGCCACCCTGGCCGAGCTGAACGAGCCGGTCGACATCGTCAACGTCTTTCGGCGGGCCGAGGCCCTCCAGGGCCACCTCGACGACATCCTCGCCATGCGACCCGCGCCGGCGCTGGTCTGGCTGCAGCTCGGGATCCGCAGCGACCGCTTCGCCCAGGCCATGAATACCGCCGGTATACCCGTGATACAGAATCGCTGCACGCTGGCCGACCACCAGGCCCTCGGGCTGGGCCGAGCGCCCTCCCGATGACGCGCCCCACCATCAGCCTGTGCGTCATCGCCAAGGACGAGGAGGCCTTCCTGCCGGGGTGCCTCGCGTCGGTCGCCGACGCGGTGGACGAGCGCGTGGTGCTCGACACCGGCAGCACCGACCAGACCGTCGCGCTGGCGAGGGCCAGCGGCGCCCGGGTGGTGGGTCGCCCCTGGACCGGCGACTTCTCCGCCGCCCGCAACGCCGCCCTGGCTGCGGCCACGGGGGAGTGGGTGCTGGTGCTCGACGCCGACGAGCGGCTGGGCCCAGGGGCGCCCGCGGCGATCCGCGCGGCGGTCTCCGCGGGGGGCTTTCACTGCGGCCTGCTCCCGCTGCACAACGCCGCTCGCCTCGACGCCGCCCCCGCCGAGGTGGTGTCGGGGGCGGCGCGGCGCGGCGAGCCGGTCCTCCTCCCGCGGCTGCTGCGGGTCGACAGCGCGCTCGCGTGGCGGGGCGCCGTGCATGAGTCGGTGGGCCACTGGCTGAGCGACGGCCGGACCAGCCGCGTGGTCGAGGCCCCCATCGTCCACCTGGGCGACCTGCCCGAGGTCAGGTCCGCCAAAGACAAGGACCGCCGCAACCGGGAGCTGCTCGAGGGCGCCTGCGCCGCCCACCCCCACGACCCCGTGCCGCGCACCTACCTGGCCCGCGAGCGCCTGCGGGCCGGCGACGGCGCCGGCGCCCGCGCCGACATCGCCCGAGCGTGGTCCGACCTGCTCGACGCCTGGCGGGGTCCCGGCGTCCGGCCGCCGGCGGCCACGACCGCCAACATCCACGCCTTCCTGCTGCTGTCCGACGGCCGCATCGACGCCGCGCTCGCGGTCCTCGACCAGGCCGACCGCCTCGCCCCCGGCCACCCCAACCTGGCGCTGCTGCGCGCGTCTGCCCTCGATCTCAAGCCCGACGCGGCAGCCGCCCAGCTCGCCGCGGCAGCCGCCACGCTCGACGCGATGCGCCGGCGAGATGGGCAGGCGCTCACCACCGAGCTCAACCCCGGCGCGACCTCCTGGGCCGCCGCCACGCTGTCCGGACAGCTGCGCCTCACCCTCGGCGAGGCCGCAGCGGCCGCCCGCGACTTCCGCGACGCGCTGCGGGCGCGCCCCGGCCACCTGCCGGCCCGCCTCGGCCTGGCCGAGGCCCGAGTGGGCGCCGGAGACGCCGCTGCCGTGCTCGGCCACATCGAGCCGCTCCTCGCCACCGGCGGCGCAGATCCGTGGGCCATCGCGGCCATGGCCGCCGCCGCGCTCGGCGACCGAGACACCGTCCGCACCCTCGCGCGCAAGGTGCGCGGCCAGCAATGGCAGAGCCCGGCGCGGGCGCGGCGGCTCGGGGCGCTGCTGCGCCGCCTCTGAGCTGGCCTATTGCTCCATGTCGAGGTCGCCGGTCAGCTCGAAGAAGCTGCAGTCCCCCTCGACGTCGCCGTTGTCTTCGAGCTTGGCGTCGGCCGCCATGGTGACCGTGTAGCCGCCGTAGATGCCCACGAGGTCGAAGATCACCTGCTCACCATCTACGGTGCCGTCGACGTCGCCCTGAAAGGCGTAGCCGTCGTACTGGAACGCGCCGGTGCCGGTGAACACGCCCTGACGCTGGGCGTCGATGATCAGCTCGAAGGGCAGGCGGCGAGGTCCGTCGACCGTCTCGAGCAGGCAGTCTCCCGACCACTCCCCCCGCAGCCGGGCGTCGCCGGCGCAGCCGCCGAGCGACGAGAGCAGCAGCGGGAGGGCTGAGAGCAGCAGCGGGTAGGCGGAGAGCCGGCGCATCGGGGCCTCGTGGACGGGGCGCGGGGGGGCGCCCGGCCGGCACCGTATCACCCCGTGGCGGGCGCCGCGCGCTCGGCGCGGCGGGCGCGCCAGGCGCCGATCCGCGCGCCCCCCATGGCGATGGGCACGCCCACCGCGAGGGCGAGCGCGGCGGAGACCCCCGGGTTGGGCGTGAGGCCTCCCAGGGCGAGCGAGAAGTGCACCGCCAGCGCCGCGGCCGCGCTCGCCAGGGCCGGACCGGCCCGAAGCGGGCCGCGCAGGAAGAGCCCCGCCAGGAGCGGCCCGGCGCCAGCCGCCACCAGGCCGTAGACCCCCAGCTGCCCCAGGATCAGCACGAGCTTCGGGGGCGTGAGCGCCATCGCCAAGGTGGCCCCCGCGAGCGCGAGCAGCACGAGGCGGTTCAGCCCCACGCCGCCGCGACCGGGCAGCAGGTCGCCGGCCACCGACGCCGAGATCGCGACCAGCAGCCCGTCCATGGTGGACATGCTCGCCGCCAGGATGGCGACGCTCACCAGGGCGCCGAGCGGCTCCCAGGGGAAGGCCACCAGCAGGAACTCCGCCATGACCTGATCCTGGGGGACGCCAGCAGGCAGGCCCACCCGGGCATAGACGCCGGCGAAGAGCACGAGCGAGAAGACCGCGAAGGTGACCGTGCCGATGGCCGTGGTCTGGGCCAGGGCGCGCCGGTCGGCCACATACAGGGCCTTGGTGAGCAGATGGGGCTGGCTCGACAGGGCCGCGCCCATCACGAAGGGCACGAGCCAGACCTCCCACGCGGTCGAGAACAGGGGCGAGCCGGGCGCGGTCCAGCCCGACGACGCCAGCGCCGCCCCCACGGTCCCGTCGGCCCACATGCCCAGCCCCGACGCGAAGACCACCACCGCCACCACCAGCATGACCGCGCCCTGCAGGGTGTTGGTGAAGGCGTGGGCCCAGGCGCCCCCGAGGCCCGTGTACGCGAAGACGAAGGCGACGATGCCCACCACGCTCCAAGCGTAGGGGAGCCCCAGGGCGCGCTCCATCACGTAGCCGCAGCCCACCGTGATGAGCACCAGGTAGGCCACGTTGAGCACGTTGAGGGCCGAGAACGTGCGGCGCAGCAGCGGGCTGTCATACCGGGCGCCCAGCCAGTGCGGCAGCGTGAGCGCGCCCGACCGCGCGCCGATCTCCTGGAAGCGGGGCCCGAGCACCAGCAGGCCGACGGCGATGCCGGCCACCAGCGGGAGGGTGAAGCCGATGAGGGCCGGTAGTCCGTCAGCGTAGACGAAGCCGGGGAACAGGACGAAGGTGGCGCTCGACGCCAGGCACGCGCCCAGGGTCATGCCGGCCACCCACGGGCTCATCGCGCCGCTGCCGATGGCGAAACCGCGGGCGTCGCCGCCAGACCGGCGGCCTCCCCGCCACGCCAGCCAGGACGTGACCCCGAGGTAGACGGCGAAGAGGCCCCAAGCCCAAGGCGAACCGCTCATGGTTGCTCCCGAATGCTGCGCTGCGGCACGCCCGTAGCGCGCACGATGCTGCGCCGCAACACGACGCCAGGGACGCCCCCGACCCGCTACAGGGTTGACCCTCGCGCGCCTGCCCGGAGGCCCCGTGCGTCCCCTCCCCCTCTT
>JBDQIL010000266.1:0-6055 GCA_040264415.1 Myxococcota bacterium | reverse complement strand
CTCGACGACCCGGTCCACGAGTGGGAGGGCTTCGCGCCGCCGCAGCCTCCCGTGCGCCCGAGCATCCTGCTCGCTCAGCCCCAAGCCGTCGTGATGCGGGCGTCGGGCGGGGTGCCGCAGCGGGTGCAGATCGACGCGCGCTGGTTCGAGATCACCGAGGCCCTGGGGCCCGAGCGCCTCGCTGGCGAGTGGTGGAGCGACCCGATGGTGCGTGAGTACTGGCGGCTGTCTCTCGAAGATGGTCGCCACGCCTGGGTCTGCCGCGAAGACGGCCTCTGGCTGCTCCACGGCTGGTGGGACTGAGCGCGGCGGCTCCAGACGGCGCTGCGCGGGGCCCGTCGAGCGCGGTCAGATGAGGTCTTCGGGGAAGTCGCCCTTCTGGTAGACCGGCGTGCCGCTGTCGCCGCTCCCACCTACGAGCGACGCCGTGCTCTCGAGCGCCCGAAGGCCAGCGGCCGACGCCTGCACGCCCGCGCCCATCTGCACGCCCAGGCCGGTCAGGCGGGCCGTCTCGGTGGCGTAGTCGGTGTCGCGAATCACGCTGGCGGCGCTGGCCAGGGTTCGCTCTTGTCGCCCGGCGAGATCGAAGGCGACCTCGAGGCGACGAAAGACGGCCCCGTAGTCGGCCCGCGCCAGGTTCGTGGTGTCGATGGCGGCGTCGAGGGTGGCCAGGGCGTCGGCGGCGTCGGTCACGGTCGAGACGCCCAACCCATCGACGCCCAGGGTGGACGCCCGCATGTCGGCGAAGCCCAGCGAGATGCGGCTGTTGGCGCCGCGGCCGCCGCTCACCTGGATGCCGATGCTCGAGATCGCGCCGTCGGTGAGCGCCAGACCGTTGAATTCGGTGGAGGCGGCCACGCGGTCAATCTCGCTGAGCAGTTCGGAGAACTCGGTGTGCAGCACCGCGCGGCCGTCATCGTCGAGGGTCTCTGAGGCGCCCTGTACGGCGAGCGAGCGCATGCGCTGCAGCACGTCGACCACCTCTCCGGTGGCGGCCTCGGCCACCTGCACCATCGACAAGCCGTCGTTGATGTTGCGCATCGCCTGGCGCTCGGACGACGACGCGACGCTCAGGTTCACGGCCACGGCCAGCCCTGCCGGATCATCAGCGGCGCGCCGAACCCGAAGGCCGGTCGAGAGGCGCTGCATCGACTGCGCAACGGCAGCGTGCGTCTGTGAGAGAAAGTCGCTGGAGCGGTCAAAGCCGCCGTGGATTGCCAGACCCACAGTACCCTCCTGGCCTGCGCCGATGGGGACCCTCCAATCGTAGCACCGTCTGCCGTCCCCATCACGGGTGATTCGCGATACACCTGAACAGGTGTCCAGTCTGGAGCCTCCCGGTGTCGCGGCCCGTCGCTGAATTGCTGTGTCGCTCGGCGTTCTCTTTCCACGAGGGGGCGAGCACCCCCGAAGAGCTGGTCGACCGCGCCGCCGAGCTGGGCATCTCCGCGATCGCGGTCACAGATCGCGACGGCGTGTACGGGCTGCCCCGCGCGTTCCGGCAGCTCCAGTCCCACCAGTCGCGCGGGGCGCCCTTGCGGCTGGTCTCGGGTGCGCGCGTCACGGTCGAGGGTGGGCCCGGGCTGGCGCTCCTGGCGCGCACGCCGGCCGGCTGGTCCAACCTGTGCCGGCTGCTCACGCGGGCCCGCTGCGGCGGAGAGCTCGATCCCTCGCACTCCGGCGCGAGCCCCCACGCCCGGGCCGGCGTGCAGAAGGGCCGCGCGCGCCTGCCCCTCGACGTGGTGTGCGCCCACCTCGACGGGCTCGACGCCATCGCCGTCGGCGACTGGCCCACCGCTCGGCTGCTCACCCTGCGCGACGCGGCGGGTGACCATGTGAGCCTCGCGGTGCGCAGGCGACTCGACAGCCGAGACGAAGACCGCGTGTCGGTCCGCGTGCGCCAGTCTCGCGAGACGGGGGTGCCGCTGCTCGCCACCTG
Organism: Myxococcota bacterium; assembly: GCA_040264415.1. GTDB lineage: Bacteria > Myxococcota_A > UBA796 > UBA796 > UBA2385 > M30B51. The sequence continues at coordinate 4,116 of JBDQIL010000266.1, read as the reverse complement.
CGATCCCGTGATGCACGCGCGCGCGCGCAAGCGCCTGCACGACGTGATGACCTGCATCCGCCTGGGCTGCACGGTCGACACGGCCGGCCGGCAGCTCGACGCCAACGCCGAGCGCTTCTTGCGGTCCCCCGAAGAGATGGGGGCGCTGTTCGCCGATCTGCCCGACGCGCTCGATCGGGGGGTCGAGATCGCCGCCCGCTGCGACTTCACGCTGGCCGACCTGCGGTACCGCTACCCCCGCGAGGTGGTGCCCGACGGCGAGACCCCCATGGGCTGGCTGCGCAGCCTGACCGACCGCGGCTTGGCGTGGCGCTACCCGACCGGCGTCCCCGACCGGGTGCGCAAGACCGCCGCCCACGAGCTGCGCCTCATCGAGAAGATGAACTTCCCAGCGTACTTCCTCACGGTCTACGACGCGGTCCGGTTCGCCCGCAGCCAGAGCATCCTCTGCCAGGGGCGCGGCAGCGCGGCCAACTCCGTGGTCTGCTACGCGCTCGGCATCACGGCGGTCGATCCCACCGCCACACAGCTGCTCTTCGAGCGCTTCATCTCCGAAGAGCGTGGCGAGCCCCCCGACATCGACGTCGACTTCGAGCACGAGCGGCGCGAAGAGGTCATCCAGTATCTATACCGGCGATATGGCCGCCACCGCGCGGCCATGGTCTGCAACATCATCACCTACCGTCGGCGCTCCTCGCTGCGAGACACCGGAAAGGCCCTGGGCCTGTCGATGGACCAGGTAGACCGGCTGGCCAAGGGCTTCTCGTGGTGGGACAAGGGCGACACCGTGGGGCAGGAGCGGCTGAAAGAGGCTGGCCTCGACCCGCGCGATCCACGGGTGCTGCTCACCCTCGAGCTCGCCGATGAGCTGCGCGGGCTCCCGCGCCACCTCGGGCTGCACTCGGGCGGCTTCGCCATCTCCGACCAGCCCATGGTCGAGCTGTGCCCCATCGAGCCGGCGAGCATGGCCGACCGCACCGTCATCCAGTGGGACAAAGACGACATCGACGTGGTGGGCTTCGTCAAGGTCGATGTGTTGGCGCTGGGCATGCTCACCGCGATCCGCAAGTGCCTCGACCTGGTGGGCGCCTGGTCGGGCTGGCGGCGGGGCCTCGCCGACATCCCGCCCGACGACGTCGAGGTCTACGACATGCTCTGCAAGGCGGACAGCGTCGGCGTCTTCCAGATCGAGAGCCGGGCGCAGATGTCGATGCTGCCGCGACTGAAGCCCCGCAGTTGGTACGATCTGGTGGTCGAGGTCAGCATCGTGCGGCCGGGCCCCATCCAGGGCGGCATGGTCCACCCCTACCTCAAGGCCCGGCGCGCCCCCGAAGACATCGAGTACGCCCACCCCGACCTCAAGCCCATCCTCGAGCGCACCTTCGGCGTGCCCATCTTCCAAGAGCAGGTCATGGCGATGGCCGTCGCGGTGGGCGGCTTCACGCCGGGGCAGGCCGACTCGCTGCGCCGGGCGATGGGGGCGTGGCGCAAGCGCGGCGGGCTCGAGCCCCTGTTGGAGCAGCTCATGCAGGGGCTCCGCGACAATGGCATCACCGAGGCCTACGCCGAGCGCATCGCCGCCCAGATCTCGGGCTTCGGCGAGTACGGCTTCCCAGAGAGCCACGCCGCGAGCTTCGCGCACCTGGTCTACGTGTCGAGCTGGCTCAAGTGCCACTGGCCCGCCGCCTTCACCTGCTCGCTCCTCAACAGCCAGCCCATGGGCTTCTACTCGCCGCGCTCGCTCGTGGCCGACGCGCGGCGCCACGACGTGATCGTGCGGCCCGTGTGTGTGCAGCGCAGCCGCTGGGACGCGACCCTCGAAGACCGCACCGGCGATGACCCCTCCGCCACCCGGCGCGTGCTCGGTCGCGAGCTGCCAGACATGGCCCTGCGCCTGGGTCTTCGGCTGGTCAAGGGGCTGCGCGCAGAGGCCGCCCAGCGCGTCGAGGCCGCGCGAGATGGCGGCGGGCCGTTCCTCGACCTGAGCGATCTCGCCCGGCGCGCCGACCTGCGCCGCGACGAGCTGGGCCGGCTGGCGCGCGCCGACGCCCTCGCCGCCTTTGGCCTCGACCGCCGTCAGGCCCTCTGGGCGGTCGAAGGCATCTACGACCTGCCGCTGTTCCGGGGCATCGCTCGGCGCGAGACCCCACCGCCGCTGCCGGCGTTGACCCACGAAGACGAGCTGCAGGCCGACTTTCGCACCACCGGCCTCAGCCTGCTGCGTGACCCCGCTGGGCTCGTTCGGCCCCAGCTCACCGAAGCTGGCTACCAGACCGCCGCGCGAATCTTGCAGAGACGCGCCGGAGCGGTGGTCAAGGCCGCCGGAATCGTGTCGAATCGACAGCGGCCCGGCACGGCTTCGGGCATCGTCTTCATGACGCTCGAAGATGAGACGGGCATGCTCAACCTCGTGATCAAGCCGCGGCTGCTCGAGCGGCAGCGGCAGCTCATCCTCAGCCAGAACCTGCTTCGGGTCACGGCCCGGGTGCAGCGCGACGGCGACTCCATCAGCCTGCTCGCGCTCTCGTTCCGCTCGTTCTCGATGGCGGCTCCGGTGGACACCCGCAGTCGCGACTTCCGGTGAGTGTGCCGGACCGACCCACCAAAGCGGGCGCCCCCCGGGATGGAGGACGCCCGCAGGGGGCAGGTCGGATGCCGATGCGCCCGGTATGGCCTCACAATGAGACCGGGGGGCGGCGATGAATGGTTGAACCCAGACGCCTCGGCACCCGACACAAACGATGAAGCGGGTGAATGGAGGGCGGAACGGAGGCAGGGGTCGCTGCGGCTTCCTCGGTGACCCCACAATGGGGTCGGGTGCGGCGATCAATGGGTTGGGACGAGTCGTCCGCAGCGCCTGTTCCTGTCTCCGCGGGCTTGGGGGCCTCTTGGCTCCGTCCCGCCGACATTCATGGATACGGAACGTCCCCCCGCGGGCATGACCCCCCGCTGCGAAAATTCCACCGGTTGGGCCTTGGTGGAGCGGCCCCGCGCCCGCTAAGGAGGGGCAGGAGGCCCACCGTGTCCGAGCAAAACGAACCTTCAACCGACACGGTGTCGCCCAAGGCGCTGCGCGTTCGGCTGGCGATCATCGTCGCGATCGCGGTGGTCGTCGGCCTCACGGTGGGGATGGGCCGCGGCGTCAGCGACGGCGTGGTGGCGCTGATCGGCACCGGGCTGGCGGGGGCCTGCTTCCTGCTGCTCTTCCAGCCCACCACCGAGTCACGCGGTCACACCGAGAGCTCCGCGGCCATCGGCTTCGGGTCGGCCACGGGCGGCAGCGGTGACGAGCGGCCCCTCAACCGCGCAGAGCGCCGCGCCCAGGCCCGCGAGGCCCGGCGCCTCGCCAAACAGGCCCGCAAGAACAGCGACGACTGACCGTGGGTGGGCCGGTGCGGTAGGCTCGCGGGCCGCCCTGGAGCCCCCATGCCCCTGTCCGTCTGGCTCGACCCGGTCCCTGCCCCCCGCCCCGCGCTGTCTGGCGACGTCGCCTGCGACGTGGTGGTCATCGGCGCGGGGGTCACCGGCGCGGCCGCAGCCCGTCACCTCGCCCGGGCTGGGGTCGAGGTGGTCTGGCTCGAGTCGAGCCGCGTGGCCATGCGCGCCACCGGCCGAAACGCTGGGTTCATCCTCCAGGGTACCGCGGAGCGCTACGACCGGGCGCGCACGGTGATGGGGGCCGATCGGGCCCGCCGCGTGCACGCCTGGTCGCTGGAGAACCACGACCGCATGGCCGCGGTGATCCACGACGAGGGCATCGCCTGTCACTACCGGCGGGGCGGCAGCCTGCAGCTGGCGGGGTCGGCCCAGGAGGAGGCCGAGCTCGTGGAGAGCGCCCGCCTGCTGCGCGCCGACGGCTTCGAGGCCGAGCTGCTCACCGGCGACGCGGTGCCCGCGGTGCACCGCGCGGCGGGCTTCGAGGTTGGGGTGCGGCTCCCCCGCGACGGCGAGCTCGACCCCGCGGCCTTCGTGCGGGGCGCAGCCGACGCCGCCACGCGGGCCGGGCGCGTCGGCGTGCAGGGGGGGGACCGGGCGGGCTTCGAAGAGGCGCGCGCCGGGGACCCCCGCGCCGGAGACCACCACGTCGCAGGCGACGTCGCCAGACCGGTCGCGTAG
>JBDQIL010000265.1:0-6066 GCA_040264415.1 Myxococcota bacterium | reverse complement strand
ATGATCTCCCGCGCTCCCCGCTCCGCTGTGGCCGCCGCCGCCCTCTTGGCCCTCCTGGCCGCCCCTCCTGCCCTGGCCCAGGACGAGACGGCCTTCCGCGCCGACCCGCCGGGTTCGGTCGAGGGCAAGGTGGGCGCTGTCCGCGTCGAGGGCCTCAAGCGGGTCGAAGAGGCCGCCATCTTGGCCTCCATCGCCCTGCGGCCGGGCGAGCAGCTCGCCGACTGGCGGGTCCGCCGCGACATCAAGTCGGTCTACGGCACGGGCTTCGTCGATGACGTGCAGGTCGATGTGTCGGCCGGCGCCGACGGCGAGGGCCTCATCGTCACCTTCTTGGTCGACGAGAAGCCCGCGATCCGCGAGATCGTGCTGAAGGGCAACAAGAAGCTCGACGAAGACGCCATCATGGAGGTGGTCGACATCACCCCCTTCTCGGTGCTCAACGAGGCCGAGCTCAAGCGCAACGTGGCCCGCATCCGCGACAAGTACGTCGAGAAGGGCTTCTACCTCGTGGAGATCGAGCCGCAGCTCAAGGACGTGGGCAACGACCTGGTCGAGCTCACCTTCGACATCGTCGAGAACCGCAAGGTGCTGGTGCAGCGCCTCGACATCTCCGGCAACGCCGAGGCCGCCGAGTGCGATCTGCGCGGCGCCGCCCGCAAGCGGGTGGGCGACTCGGCCTGCGTGACCGACCGCAAGATCCGGCGGTTCCTCCAGACCAAGCAGGCGGGCATCCTTCCGTGGCTGGGGTCGAACGGCACCTTCAACGAGGCGGCCCTCGGCGACGACCTGCAGATCATCAAGTCGGTGTTTCTGGAGGAGGGCTACGTCGATGTCGAGGTCGATCCCCCGCAGGTCTACCTCTCGCCCGACAAGCGCTTCATCTACATCTCCATCAACGTCGACGAGGGCGCGCGCTACAAGCTCGGCAAGATCAAGGTGCAGGGCGACTTCGTCGAAGAAGAGGGCCTCACCAAGGGTGCGGTGAAGGCCGTGCTCGACGGCGCGATGGCCGCCACGATGACCGAGCGCTGGGTCAAGGCCCGCGCCAAGGCCGAGAAGAGCGGCGGTGACGGTTCGTTGCCCAAGGCTGGCTGGGAGGACGCCGCTGGCGCGCCCCTCACCTTCGAGCCGCAGCACCCGGCGCTCGAGACCGGCGACTGGTTCAAGCTCACCAACCTCCAGAACGCCCTCGCCGAGGTCTCCGACCTGTATGGCGACCAGGGCTACGCCTTCGCCAACGTCGTGCCGCTGACCGAGACCGACCCCGAGTCGGGTTTGGTGGACATCACCTTCGACATCCAGCGTGGCGAGAAGGTGTCGATCAACCGCATCGACATCACCGGAAACGACCCCACCTGGGACAAGGTCATCCGGCGCGAGATCCCCATCAACGAGGGGGACATCTACTCGGGCAGCCAGCTCAAGGAGGCCCGTCAGCGCCTCGAACGGTTGGGCTTCTTCGAGGAGGTGCGCATCAGCACGCCGCGGGCCGAAGAGCCCGACACCCTCGACATGAAGGTCGAGGTGACCGAGCAGCCCACCGGCTCGTTCTCGGTGGGCGCGGGGTTCTCGAACATCGAGAACTTCATGCTGAACGTCAACATCTCGAAGAACAACTTCCTGGGCCTCGGCTACGTGATGTCGGCGGCGGCCAACGTCAGCTCCCAGCGCCAGCAGTGGCAGCTGCAGCTCTTCGACCCGTACTTCCTCGACTCGCGCTGGACCCTCCGGCTCGATGGGTACTCCATCAACCGGCAGTTCATCGAGGACGAGTACCAGCGTGGGTTCTCGGTGAGCGTCGGGCGCTACCTCGACCAGCGCGACGACATCCGGATGACCTTCGACTACACCTTCGAAGACACCGGCCTGAACAGCCTCGACGCCTACAAGGAGCGCCTGCTCGGCGGGCAGCTCTACCGGAACGGCCTCACCAGCAGCGGGGGGCTGGGGCTCATCATCGACAAGCGGAACAACCGCATCCAGGCCACTCGCGGCATCTTCGCCACGTCGAGCCTGGCGCTGTCGGGTGGTGTGCGGCTCGACGAAGAGGAGCTGCTCAACATCTTCGGCGGCCAGTTCAACTTCCTCGAAGGCAAGATCAACTTCCGGGCCTACCAGCCGGTCATCCCCCAGAAAGAGTGGCTGGTCTTCAAGTACAACTCGACCCTGGGCAGCATCTGGTCCACCGACGGCACGATCGTGCCGTTCATCCACCGCTACCGGGCGGGCGGCATCAACTCGGTGCGGGGCTACAACTGGTTCTCGCTGGGGCCGAGCATCCGCGCGGCCGGCTACAACCCGGGCTCGGGCGGCACGTCCACCTCGACCATCTTCGTGGGCTCCGACGACCCCCAGGCGGCCGACGACCGGCTGGTGGTGGGTGGCACCCAGACCTGGATCAACAACTTCGAGCTCGAGGCCGCGGTCATCCCGCAGGCCGGCATCTCGGTGGTGACCTTCTTCGACGCGGGCAACGCCTTCGGCGACCCGTGGGGCGAGGGCGCCATCAACCCCGCCGACCTGCGCTTCGCCTACGGCATGGGCGTGCGCTGGTTCAGCCCGATGGGACCCCTGCGCTTCGAGTGGGGCTTCCCGATCAACCCCCGCGAGGACGAGCGCCGCGCGGTCTTCGACTTCAGCATCGGCAGCCTCTTCTGAGCTGCCCCGCCGTGCGCGGAACGGCTCGCCTCGCCGGCGGGTTGGGGCCGCGAACCTCCCCCTTTCCCATGACCGGGCGGGCTGGCGCTCTCGGGCGCCGACTGGATAGTCCCCGTCCTCGACCTGTCTCTGGAGCCCCCATGCGCATGCTTCGTGCCGCCGCCGCCGCTGTGGTCCTCGCCGCGACCACCGCCGCCGTCCCCGCCCTCGCCCCCGCCGCCCACGCCGCGGAGTTGAAGGTGGCTACTGCCGACTTCCAGCGCGCGCTCGAGGAGATCAACGAGGGTGAGCAGGCGCGCACCCGCCTCGAGGGCATGTTCGCGGAGAAGCAGAAGGCGATTCAGAACATGGAGAAGCAGCTCGGCGCGCTTCAGAAGGAGCTGCAGACCGGCGCCGCGATCCTGTCGCCCGACGCGCTGCAGGCGAAGCAGCAGCAGTACCAGGCCCTCGCCGCCCAGTACCAGCAGACCTACATGACCTCCGAGCAGGAGATGCAGGGCACCTACGCGCAGGTGATGGAGGGCCTCATCAAGAAGATGCGGACCATCTGCGAGGAGATCGCGCTGGAGCGCGGCTACGATCTGGTGCTCGAGAAGGGAGAGGGGGGAGTCATCTTCAGCTCGAACACCCTCGACATCACCCCCGAGCTCATCAAGCGGTACAACGCGCGCCACAGCGGCTGAGGTCGGTGGCGCCGGTCGTGCACACGCCCGCCGAGGTCGCCCAGCATGTGGGCGGCGTCGTGGTGGGGTCGGGTGCCGGTCGGCTGACCGGGGTGCGGTCGCTCGCGGCCGCTGAGCCCACCCACCTCGCCTTCTTCGCGAACCGCCGCTACCGCGCCCAGCTCGCGACGACGCGGGCGGGGGCGGTGCTGGTCCGGTCTGGCCAGCGCCGCCCAGGCGACCTGATGGTCATCGAGGTGGCTGACCCCTACGCCGCCTTCGCTCGGGCGTTGGGCCTGTTTCACCCTCCCGCGCCCGCGGTGCCCGGGGTCGACGCCCGGGCCTGGGTGGCCCCCGACGCCGTGGTCGACGGCGCGTCGGTGGCGGCCTTCGCGTGGGTGGGGCCCGGCGCCGTGGTGGGTCCGGGCACACAGCTCGACGCGGGCGTGGTGGTGGGCGCTGGCGCGGTGGTCGGCCGGGACTGCCGGCTGATGGCCCACAGCGTGGTCTGCGACGGCTGTGTGGTGGGCGACCGGGTGTGGCTGAACCCCGGCGCGGTCGTGGGCAGCGAGGGCTTCGGCTTCGCGCCCACCGGCGCCGGCCTGCTCAAGATCCCTCAGGTGGGCCGGGCCGTGGTCGAGGACGACGTCGAGCTGGGCGCCCACTGCGCCGTCGATCGCGCCGCGCTGGGCGAGACCCGGGTGGGGCGCGGGACCAAGGCCGACAATTTTGTCCAGATCGGCCACGCGGCCCATGTCGGACCGGACTCGGTGATGGTGGCCTACTCCGGGGTGGCGGGCTCGACCCACCTGGGGGCTCGGGCGACGTTGGCGGCGCGGGCGACCGTCCTCGGCCACCTGACCGTGGGCGAAGACGTGCAGGTGGGCGTGGGCAGCGTCGTTCACAACGACCAGCCCGACCGCGCGCGCGTGTCCGGGGTGCCCGCCATCCCGCACCGACAGTGGCTGCGGGCGGCCACCGCGGCGGGGCGGTTGCCAGAGGTGCTGTCCGAGCTTCGGGCGCTCCGTGCGCGGGTCGCGACCCTCGAGGCGTCGATGCCGGCCGGCCCGCAGGCGGATACCGGCGTGGCTCCTTGGGAGGAGTGAGCGATGACGGAGGCCCCCGCGCTCGAGATGTTCGGCGGTGATCCCGACGCGGCGCCCGAGGCGCTCGACGCCGCGCAGATCATGGCGCTGCTGCCGCATCGGCACCCCTTCATCCTGGTCGATCGGGTGGAGGGCGTGGTGCCGGGCCACCACGCCACGGCCATCAAGGCCGTCACTGCCACCGAGCCGTGGTTCACCGGTCACTTTCCTGGGAACCCCATCTTCCCGGGGGTGCTGCTGGCCGAGGCCTTCGCGCAGGTAGCGGCGCTGGTCGCGCTCACCGCGAACCGCCACCTCGTGGGCCGACCGGTGCTGCTCATCGGGCTCGACAAGGTGCGATTTCGACGGCCGGTGGTGCCGGGCGACCGCGTGGTGATGCGGGCGACTCGGCAGTGGATCCGCCTGGGGATCTGGGGGTTCTCGGCCGAGGCCGAGATCGATGGCGAGCGGGTGGCTTCCGCTGATCTCTCGGCCACCCTGATGGGCAGAGACGGCCAGCCCATCCCGCTCCGTGGAGGTGGGTCGGCCGAGGCCCGCGACGCGGCCCCCCGTGGTACGGTGGACCCAGATGACCGAACGTGACCTCCAGCAGGGCGACCCCGCCGGCCAGTGGCATCCTCCGGGCAGCGAGATGACCGTCGAGGTGGAGCGTCTGGTGGCTGGTCGGTACCGGGTCCGCAAGCGCTTGGCGCGCGGCGGCCAGGCGGCGGTGTATTTGGCACACCAAGAGCCCCTCGATCGCCCCGTGGCGCTCAAGGTGCTCATGCCACCGCCCGACGCCAACGACGCCGAGGTGCAGCGCTTCCAGGATCGGTTCTTGCTTGAGGCGCGCACGCTGGCCACGCTCGTGCACAACAACATCGTGGTCGTTCACGACTACGGCGAGATCGGGCCGGGCTGCTTCTACATCGCCATGGAGTATGTCGCAGGCAAGCGCTTCAGCGACGTGCTGCGCGAGCGGCCGGTCGACCGAAAGCGCCTGCTCGGGCTCATCGCCCAGACCTGCGACGCCCTGCACTACGCGCATCGCCGCGGCATCGTTCACCGCGACGTGAAGAACTCCAACATCCTCGTCAAGCGCGATGAGCGCGGCAACGAGGTGGTGAAGGTCGTGGATTTCGGGATCGCCAAGCTCATGGAGCAAGACCCGGAGCTCACGCAGGTCGGCGTGATCCTCGGGTCGCCCCACTTCATGGCGCCCGAGCAGGCCCAGGGCTCCCCCCTCGACCACCGCACCGATCTCTATGCGGTGGGCGTGCTGCTCTACCGGGCGCTGATCAACCGCTACCCGTTCGACGGGCCCACCTCGACGGCCATCCTCACCTCGCACATCATCGACGAGGTGCCCACCTTCGATGAGGCCAACCCGCGGGTGCGGGTGCATTCGGGCCTCGAGGCGCTGGTGCGGCGCTGCCTGGAGAAGCGGCCGGAGGATCGCTTCCAGGACATGGGCGCCCTCATGGACGCGTTGCAGCCGTGGGTCGATGGGTCGGTGCCGATTCGGCTGCCGGTCAACGGGGAGGGTGACCTCACCCTCGAGCCCACGCTGCCGCTGGGCGACGTGCCGCTGTCGCGCACGGGCCCGACCGAAGCCCCCGCGCCCGCCCGGGGCCCCGCGCCCGCGGCGCAGCCCTCGGGCT
>JBDQIL010000264.1:0-6094 GCA_040264415.1 Myxococcota bacterium | reverse complement strand
TGCGACGACACCGTCACCGCGGTCAACCCCGGCGCCACCGAGGTCTGCAACAGCGTCGACGACGACTGCGACGGCGACATCGACGACGCCGACGCCAGCTTGGACCCCTCGACCCGCTCCACCTGGTACGCCGACACCGACACCGACGGCTACGGCGACGCGTCCAGCTCGACGGACGCCTGCAGCCAGCCGTCCGGGTCGGTGGCCGACAGCAGCGACTGCGACGACACCGTCACCGCGGTCAACCCCGGCGCCACCGAGGTCTGCAACAGCGTCGACGACGACTGCGACGGCGACATCGACGACGCCGACGCCAGCTTGGACCCCTCGACCCGCTCGACCTGGTACGCCGACGCCGACACCGACGCCAGCGCCTACCCCGACGCGCTCGAGCGCCTGACGGGCAGCGACACCGACTGCGACGGCACCGTGGACGAGGCCGCCGTGGCGGTGGTCTTCGCCCAACAGTGCCTCAGCCTGTCCGGCTCGACCACCGCCACCGCCGCCGCGCTGACGCAAGACGAAGCGGACGCGCTGTCCGACCACCTCAACGATCTCGACCTGGGGCTGGACCGCTATGACGAGCCCGCCAGCGGGTGGGGCTCCACCAGCTTGGCCGACTACAACCTGCTGCTGATGAGCAAGTGCGGGTGGGGCTGGGACGCGGGCAACCAGGCCATGCTGGACGAGCTCCTCGACCAACGCGATGCCGGCGCGGCCACCTTCGTCTTTGGCGACGACATGGCCTGGTATGCCAGCGAGGTGAGCGACTATGGCGAGCTCATCCTGATGGCCGACGCGTCGTCCAACGGCTCGCCGGGGCCCTCCACGGAGACGCCCGCCTCGTCGGCGACGCACGCAATCCTGACCGGCAGCTACGGCACGGTGTCGGCGTTCAGCTACGACCGCGACATGGACGAGACCACGGCGTGGGGCAACGGCGAGACCGTGCTCGCGACCCGGGGATCGTCCACCCGCCCGGTGTGGGTGGCCTACGAAGACGCGACCTCTGGGGCGCGCCAGGCCAGCTACCTGGGCAACATCGACACGTGCAACCACGTCCGGCTGAGCAGCACCGCTCGCGCCGAGAGCGAGGCGCTGTTTCAGAACACGGTCGAGTGGCTCCTGGACTTGTAGGCGCCGTCGCGGTGCACCCACCCGCTCCAGCCTCCGCCAGACAGCCGACCCCAGGGTCGAGGCTGACGTCTGGCTTGGAGGACCGGGGTGCGGAGCGACGCCGAACGGCAGGAGTGGACCGCTCGCCGAAGCGTGCCGCGAGCCTGCATCTGCCCCCTCGGGGGGCGGCGGGAGAGGCGGAAGACCCGCGTTGAAAGGAGGCGCACCGGCTTGGACCTGACGGAGCATAGAACCCGTCCGACCCTCATGAAGTGGCACATCGAGGCGCGCTCGCCCATCGTACTGGGGCCGGGGCGCCGGAGCCGGCATGTCTTCCATTCTCGGCTTTCGGGCCAGCCGAAAACGACCGTCAGTGAAGTGTCGTCGCTAATCGGGCCACGCGAGAACGAATCGGGCCACGCAATCGGGCCACCGACCACCGCCTGGACCCCGGCGCGCGAGCGGATGCGGGAGACCATCGAGCGGGCGGAGCGGTATGCCAAGGCCCTCCGGCGGGAGCCCGGCCTCACCCAAGGGGACCTCGCCCAGCGCGAGGGAGTGTCCGGTCCGCGGGTGAACCAGATCCTGGCGATCCTCCGGCTGGAGCCGAGCATCCTGGTCGACCTCGTCGACCCCACGAGCGACAACCCCGTGCCCACCCTCAAGGAGCTGCACGCCATCGGCCGGCTGGCGAGCGAGCGGGCCCAGGTCGGGCGCTATCGGCAGGTCTGCGAGGCCCTGCGGAAGAAGCGCATCACGGCGGACCGGGTGAAGCCGACGCCGCAGCGGGGGTTCCAACACCTGTTCGCGAAGGCGCGCACCTGGCAGGCGATGCTCGACGTAGGGGAGGTCCGGTCGGTGTCGGCGCTGGCTCGGCAGGTGAAGGTGAGCCGGCATCAGATCGGGCGGGTGCTCGACCTGCTGACGCTGCCGCCGGAGGTGCAGGCGGCGCTGGACGTGCCGGTAGAGGAGCTCCCCCAGGGCGTGACGCAGGCCCAGGTCAAGGGACTGGCGCGGGTGGACGGTGCCGAGGCGCAGCGGGCGGCGTGGGCGGAGATGGTGCGTTCCGGTGCGGCTCGCGCCCGACCGTGACAACGAGCGGCTCCGCCCGCGGCCCAGCCGGCAGGGTCGTACCGACCAGCCAATGTGCCACGGGCGAACATCCTGGCCTGACCCGTCGATTCCGGCGCTCCTGGGAGAGGGCGGGCGTTAGTGCTGTGGCTCTGCCGAGGGAGCGCTGTGTACCACCGCCTTCTTGCAGCCTGCGCCATCGCGCTGGTGCCCCGTCCAGGATTCGCGCTCACCCTCTCGGAGGTGGACCGCGACGAGCTCGCTCCGGGCGTGACGGTCGTGCAGTACCGCACCTCGAGCCCGACCACTGATGCCTGGGTGGCGAGCATCGACCTGTGCGCAGAAGGCATCCGGCTGGACGCCACGCGTGCGCCGTCGTCCACGCGCACCGCGGCGTCGTGGGGTGGTGCGGAGGGCGCACTGCTCGCGGTCAACGGCGACTTCTACCGAACGAGCCCTGTGCGGGTCTATGGCGATGCGGTGGGCGCGGGTGTGCGCTGGCCCCTCTACCAGACCGGCCTCGACCCAGCCTACGCCGCCGAGTGGTACGCCGGTGACTTCGGGTGGGTCGCCTTCGGCTCCGACTGGATGGAGTTCACCCACACGGGTTGGGCCCAAGATCACTGGGAAGAGCTGGGACTGAGCGAGGGTTGGGCTCCCGGTGAGCGCCTGCCCGACCCGCCCGACAACACCCTGGCCCTGGTCAGTGGCTTCCCGGCCCTGGTCATCGAGGGCGAGGTGGTCACCTGCGACGACCCGACCGCCAGCCCATGCTTCGTGGACCGCTCGGACATGCGGGATCGCCACCCTCGCACGGCCATCGGCCTCACCGAAGACCGAAGCATGCTCCACCTCGCGGTCGTGGACGGTCGCACCAGCCGCTCTGCGGGGATGTACGGCACGGAGCTGGCCGACCTGATGGGACAGATCGGCGCTTGGCAGGCCTTCAACCTGGATGGTGGTGGCTCGACCCAGATGTGGTCCGAGGCGCTCGGAACGCTGAACAACCCATCGGACGGCTCTCCTCGGGCGGTGGCCAACCACCTGGGCGTGTTCACGGTCCCGCACACCGGCGCCTCCACCCGGCCTTGGCACTGCCCCGCCCTCGCGCCGTGCGAGGTCCTTCCCCCGGCGGGCGGCGTGCTCGATGAGGCCGGCGACTGCTTCCAGGCCCACGGCCCCGACACGTGGTGGCGCGAGGAGTCGGGGGAGGGTGAGGGCGGCAGCCTCGTGTGGACCAACCAGTGGACCAGCGACCACCCGCTCAACTGGGCCTGGTGGCGGATCAACCTGGCGCAGGCCGGCGAGTACCGGGTGGAGTGGCGGGGCAGCGCCACCTACAGCGTGGCGCGAGGCGTGCGGCACCGGCTGCGGGCCGGGGGAACCGACCACGTCGTCGAGGTCGATCTCGACCTGGGCGATGGCTGGCACGAACTGGGCACCTTTGCCTTCGATGAAGGTGGGGACCAGTTCCTGGCCATCGACGACGACGCCTCGGGGAGCGTGGGCTCGGATCCGCACATCGCCTTCGATGCCATCCGGCTCACCCGCGTGGGGAGCTGGTGTGGCGATGGAACCTGCGACGCCGACGAAGACTGCTCGGTCTGCCCCGAGGACTGCCCACCGGTGGAGGAGGTCGCTGGCAACGGCCTCGACGACGACTGCGATGGCGATGTGGACGAGGCCGAAGACTCGGATGGCAGCGGAGACGACGGCGCGGACACGGACGGGACGTGGAGCGAGCCCGAGGAGAGCGTGAGCGACTCGGGCACCGACACGGCCGACACGGACCGCTCCTCCAAGAACAAAGACTGCGGGTGCAGTGGCAGCGCGGGGGGCGGGATGGTCGGCGCTTGGGCGAGCCTCCTCGTGTTGGCCCGCCGCCGTCGCACGACTCATTTCTGAGAGAACGCCCACTGGGGTGTGATACCATCGGATCTCATCAAGAAGGGCGCGAGACGGAGACCTCCATGCGCACACAACAACGGCGTTCCGTCGAGACGTCGAGAGACGAGGGAGATCGCGCGTTGGCTCGCCACCAGGCGGGCCGTCGGGCTCGCAGCGCGGCGTCGTCCGCGTCGCAGTCCAACTCGGCCCGCATTGAGGAGATGCAGAGCGCTCGGGAGACCGTCGAAGTGGGCCCCGGTGGTTCCCTGTGGGCGCTGGCCGAGGAGCACCTGGGTGCAGGCGGCCGATGGATGGAGCTCGCCGAGGCCAATGGGCTCGCGGCCCCCTACGCGCTGGAGGTGGGCCAGATGCTCGAGCTGCCGGGCGAAACGATGCAGGACGACAGCGTGTCGACCACCGCCTCGCCCGAGGTGGTCGTCGAGGCGGTGGACCATGCCCCGGCGGTCGACAGCGTGCGCGCCCCGGCCCTGGACGAAGGAGACCGGCTCCTGCGCAATCGGATGGGACAGATCGAGACGCCGCTCACCGGCGCGCTGCCCATCGGTCGTGGGGGGACTGCCTCCGCTGCCCGCCTCGTGCAGGAGCGGCTCGTCGCACACGGCGCGCAGATCGCGGTAGACGGTGGGTTCGGTGTGCAGACCGAAGACATGGTGCGGGCCTTCCAGTTTGCGAACAGGCTCGCCGTGACTGGTGTGGTGAACCAGCTCACCGCCGCGATGCTCTTCGACAGCACCTCCCGTGGAATTGACGCCGCCCGCCTGCCCGACGTGCCGGGCATCGCCATCGGCGAGTTCGAGACCTGGGATGCAGGCCAGCAGACCGGCACCACCGATGTCGTGCTGCTGGACGGCGTGCGCCTCGCCGCCTGGGTGGCGCCCCACTGGGAGCAGATGCGGGACGCTGCCGCGGCCGATGGCATGGAGCTCCGGTTCAACTCGGCCCGGTCGGGCTTCCGCACCCCCGACGACCAGGCCGCGCTGTATCGCCGGTATGGATCCCCCAGGGCGGTGCCGCCGGGCTGGTCGAACCACCAGGATGGCCACGCAATCGATCTCGTGATGACCGCCGACGTGAAGGCCTGGATGACGGCGCGTGCCGGAGAGTTCGGCTTCGTCCGGCCGACTTACGAGGAGTGGCACTGGGAGTATCGGGCTTGACGGGTCTTCGCGGGGGCGAGGCCCAAGACGAGAAAGACCATAGAACCTGCCAAGAGATTCTATGGTCAGTCTGGTCTTGGAGGCGCCCCCACCAGGATTCGAACCTGGGACCGTCGGCTTAGAAGGCCGATGCTCTATCCGGCTGAGCTATGGGAGCAGGTGCGCACAGGGCGCGGCGGCCGAGGAATAGGCAGTCTGCGCGCGGGCGTCAACCGCCGGGCAGCGCGGCCTGCAGCCAGAGCTGTCTGCCGACGTCGACCGTGACCCGGGCGGCCCCGGCCGGCGGGGTGTAGGTGGCGCCGGTGGCGCGGTCGAGCAGGTCGCCCGCGGTGGACCAGGCCGACCAGGTGCGCAGCGGCTCGCCCTCGTCGAAGCCGTGGGCGGGGGCCCGCAGGGCGCCGCGGTCGGCCCAGACGATGCGGCCCGTGGGCGGGGTCGGAGGGGCCACGGCCGCGGCCGTGTCGGCATCGTAGAAGGCCGCCGAGAGCGGGTCGTCGCGCCAGTCGCAGTGCACGTGGGTGGTGTAGGTGCCCACGTAGCCGGCGCCCCAGTCGGTGCAGAGGTCGGCCAGCGCGTCGATGGAGAGGTCGGCGGCCGCGATGTCGGCGGCGTCGCCGTACATGTGGCGCGACCAGGTGGCCGAGCCCTCGATGCCCGCGTTGTAGCCGGGGCTTCGGTATCCGCTGTTGACGGAGATGGGGCCGCCGACGGTCTCGCGGAGCCACTGCAGCGACTGCACGGCGTGGGGCTGGTAGACGCCGAAGCGGCCCTTGCGGGCGGAGAGGAACTCCCCCAGGGTGAAGTTCGGGGCCAGCGCGAGGTCGGGGTCGGAGGTGGGGTCT
>JBDQIL010000263.1:0-6099 GCA_040264415.1 Myxococcota bacterium | reverse complement strand
GGTCGCGACGGAGCACGCGCGCGCCGCGGGCCTCGAGCACCGACGCGGCGAGCGGAGCCGGACACCACGCCGCCGCGCCGGTGCTCGAGGCCCGCGGCGCGCGCGTGCTCCGTCGCGACCTCGCCCCCACAGGGCGAAACATCAACGCCGGCACCGGCGCCATGCACCCGCCGAGCGCCGCCGAGGTGGCCGCAGCCGGCGCCGACCTCTGCGTGTGCCTCGACGGCGACGCGGACCGCGTGGTGCTGGTCGATCCCGCCAGCGGCGTGCTCGACGGCGACGACCTGCTGTGGTTGCTGTCACAGGGCGACGACGGGCCACTGGTGGGCACCATCATGTCCAACGGCGGCCTCGAGGCGGCGCTGGGCGACCGGCTGGTGCGCGCCCCCGTCGGCGACCGCTACGTGGCCGAGCGCATGGCCGAGACCGGCGCCCGCTTCGGCGCCGAGCCGTCTGGGCACGTCCTGTTCGCAGACGGCATGCCCACCGGCGACGGCCTCTACAGCGCGCTCCGGGCGCTCGCCGCCGTGGCGCGCGGCGGCCGGCCGGTGCAGCCCCTCCCGGTCGGCGGCTGGACCCGCTGGCCGCAGGTCAACGACGCGGTCCGCTTCACCGGCCCGCGGGTCTCGCTCGACCTGCTCCGCACCCTCCGAGCGGTCCGGGCCAGCGGCCAGCGCGCGGTGGTGCGGTACTCCGGCACCGAACCCAAGCTCCGGATCATGGTGGAGGGCATGGGCACGGGGGCCCTCGCACCCGCCAGGTTGGTCGCCGAGATCGCCCATGAGTTCAGGGCTCTCCTCGACGCGCGGCCTGCAGCCGGGTGAGCGGCGCTCCGCTGGATTAGGACCGGGCCAATTCGGAGGCCCCATGACCCACGCGACCCTTCGCCGCCTCGGCGTGAACATCGACCATGTCGCCACCGTGCGGCAGGCGCGCCGTTCGCCCTACCCCGACCCCGTCGCTGCGGCGGCGCTGGCCGAGATCGCCGGCGCCGACCAGATCACCTGTCACCTCCGCGTCGATCGCCGCCACATCCAGGACCACGACCTGCCGCGCCTCCGCGACGGCGTCATGACCCTGCTCAATGTCGAGATGGCCGCCACGCGCGAGATGATGGACATCGCCCTCGACGTGCTGCCGGCCGACCCGCGCGGCAGGGTCCACCGGGTCACGCTGGTGGAGGAGCGCCCCGACGAGATCACCACCGAGGGCGGCCTCGACGTGCTCGGGCACCTCGACGAGGTGGGGGCGGCATGCGAGCGGCTGCACGCCGCGGGCTTGCGGGTGAGCCTGTTCGTCGACCCCGACCCGGCGCAGCTTCGCGCGAGCCGGCTGCCAGGCGTCGACATGGTGGAGCTCAACACGAGCCGGTACGCCGAGGGCCACGCCGACGACCTGCCGCGCCTGCGCGACGCGGCGGCCCTGTCCGCAGAGCTGGGCTTCGAGGTGGCTGCCGGGCACGGCCTCACCCACCACAACCTGCCGCCCCTCGTGGCCACGGTGCCCCAGATCGTCGAGTACAACATCGGACACAGCATCATCGCTCGGGCGCTCTTCGTCGGCATGGACACCGCGGTGCGCGACCTCCTCACGATCATCCGCACCTGACCCGGAGCCGCCTTGCTGCCCGTCACCTCTGCTGAGACCACCCGCGCCCTCGATCAGGCCTGCATCGACGGGCTGGGGGTGCCGGGCCGGGTGCTGATGGAGCTCGCCGGACGGCAGGCCGCCGCGCGCGTCCACGCCGCCGCGCCGGGGGCCCCCGCCGCCGTGGCGTGCGGCCCCGGCAACAACGGCGGCGACGGCTACGTCATCGCGCGGTGGTTGCACCTGTGGGGCCACGAGGTGCGCCTCTGGGCGAGCGCTGACGCGGGCACGCCCGACGCCGCCGAGAACGCCGCGCTGTGCGCCCGGATGGGCCTGGTCCCGCGCCCCCTCGAGCAGGCGCTGGGGGGTGCAGGGGTGGTGATCGACGCCCTGCTGGGGACCGGCCAGTCGGGCCCGCCCCGCGGCGCCATCGCGGCGGCGGTGGCCGCGATCGCCCAGCACGGGGCCCCGGTCTTCGCCATCGATCTGCCCACCGGCGTGCACAGCGACACCGGGCAAGCGCTGGGGCCTCACCCGGTGCAGGCGGCCGAGACGCTCACCTTGGGCCGCTGGAAGCCAGGCCTGCTGGCCATGCCCGGCGCCGCGCTGGCGGGGCGGGTCACGCGGATCGACATCGGGCTGTCGCTGGGTGCGGTGGCGCGGCCCGAGCTCGTCCACCCCGACGCCTGGCTGCTCGAGGCCACCGACGTCACGGCGTGGGTGCCTCGGCGCGACCCGGGCGGGGCCAAGTGGGACCGCGGACACGTGGCCATCCGAGGGGGCGGCGGCGCCAGCGTCCTGGCCGCGCTCGGGGCCTTCGCCGCGGGCGCCGGCTTGGTCACCGTGCTCGCCGCTCGCGCCGACTGGCCCTCGCTGCACGGGCTGCCACCGGCGGCCATCCTCGCCGAACCCGACGCGCTCGACGATCGCCGCCACGACACGGTGGTGGTGGGGCCGGGCCTAGGCCGACACCGGGTCGAGGCGGTCCGCCGCGTCTGGCAAGACCACGCCGGACCGGTGGTCGCCGACGCCGACGCCCTCACGGTGCTGGCGCGCCCCGGACCCTGGCGCCCGTGGGGTGGAGACCGAGTGATCACGCCACACAGCGCCGAGGCGGCGCGCCTGCTGGGCTGCAGCCGGGCCGAGGTGGAGGCCGACCGCTTCGGCGCAGCGCGGCGCCTGGGCGACGGCGCGGTGCTCAAGGGGCCCCACACGCTCATCGGAGGCCCCCGGCCCTGGGTCAACCCGACCGGCACGGCCGCCCTCGCCACTGCCGGCACGGGGGACGTGCTGGCTGGCATGATCGGGGGGATGCTCGCGCGCGGGCTGCCGAGCCGCGAGGCCTGCGCGCTGGCCTGCTGGCTGCACGGCGAGGCCGGCCGGCGAGCGCCCGAGAACGCGACCGCCGCAGAGATCTGCGCCGCCGTGCGGCCTCAGCCCGACTGATGCGGCCCCGCGGCCCGCACCACGCCGCCCCGCACCACCAGCCGCACGCCACCAGACACCTCGATGACCCGGTCGCCCCAGGCGGTCTCGGTCAGAACGGCCTCGACCCGGTCGGCCCGCGCGGGGGCGCCGGCGGCCTCCACCAAGGCCAGCAGAAGCCGCAGCGCGATGGGGCGCGGCTCGGATCGCAGCGCCTGGAGCGCGAGCCCCCCGTCGCGGGCACAGCGCACCCGCGCCCCGTCCGCGAGCGCGTCGAGCAGCGCAGCGTCTTCCGCCAACAGGCGCGCGGAGCGGGCGAGGCCCTGCGCCGCGCCGGGGCGGACCGCCTCGAGGGCCGGCATCAGCCTCCGCAGCTTCCCCCGCTCCGAGGTCGCGTTCGATGGATCCTCCACCCACCGCCAGCCCGCGCCCACCAAGAAGGCCTCGAGCGTGGCGCGCCGCTCGAAGATCAGCGGCCGCACGAAGATCCCGGCTCGAGGCCGCATGGCCGCCAGCCCCCGCGCCCCTGCCCCCCGGGTGAGGCGCTGCAGCACGGTCTCGGCTTGGTCGTCGGCGTGGTGACCGAGCGCGACCCGGTCGGCGCCGGTGGCCCGCAGCGCGGTTCGACGGGCCGCCCGGGCCCGAGCCGGCACCGCTGGGCCCGCCTCAAGATCGAACGCGACCCCCTCGAACGGCAGCCCCAGGTCAGCCGCCCGTCGCCCCACAGCGTCCACCTCGGCGGCCGACGCGGGGCGCAGGCCGTGGTCGAAGCTGACGACCGACAGGGCGCCGCCGTGCGCCGCGCGGGTGCGGTGGAGCGCCAGCAGCAAGGCGAGGCTGTCTGCCCCCCCGGAGACTGCCACCACCACCCGATCACCGGGCCGCCAGAGCGCACGCTCCCGGACCACCTGCAGCACGCGCAGGGGGAGCGTCTCGGGGCGGGGGGAGGTGGCCATGGGCCGCGGTCTAGCCCACGCCCGGCCGGCCGGCTCCCGACCCAGCCCGCAAGCCATTACGCTTCGGGCGTCCTCGGGCCGGTGCTGTCCCCTTGCTCTCCGTCGCGCTCTCGCTCGCCGCCGCATTGACCGCACCCGCGGCCTGGGCGCTCGACGCCCAAGACGCACAGGCCATCCTGCAGATCGAGGCCCAGCGCCTGCCTGCGCTCGCCCTCGCCGACTTCGTGGCTCACGACGATCCGGCCACCCGCCAGCGCGCCGCCCGCGGGCTGGGGCGCCTCCGGACCGCGTCGGCCTTGGCGCCCCTCAAGCGCCTGCTCAGCGACGACGCGCCCTTGGTGCGCGCAGAGGCGGCGTGGGCCCTCGGCCTCACGCCCGGGGGCGACCGCGTGCTCCTGGCGCGCTTGGCCGACGAGCCCGACCTTCAGGCCCGCGTTGCGGCGCTGCGGGCGCTGGGCGGGGTCGGCTCCGACGACGCCATCGGCCCGCTCATCGACGCCCTCGGATCCCCCGCCCAGGGCTGGGCCGCCCCGATCGAGGCCACGGCGGCGGCCACGGCGCTCGGCCGCATGGGCGCCCGCGACGTCGAGGCCGCGCGCGCGCCCGCCGTCACGCAGGCCTTGCTGCGCCAGCGGTCGCGCCTCGACCCCGACGCCCGCGTGGCAGCAGCCTTCGCGCTGGGGCGCCTGCGGGTCGAGCACGGGCCTGCAGATCGATCGGCGCTGCTCGCCTGGACCACCGCCGAGCCGATCGCAGACGCCCAGGCCTACCTGGTCCGCGCGGCCGGCGCGCTCGCGCCCGGAGACGACCTCATCGCGATGCTCGACCAGCTGTCGCGCGACCCCGACGTCGGGGTGCGGGTCGCGGTCGCGCGCGCGGCGGGCCCAGCGGGGTGGACGGGCGCCCCGTCTCTCCTCGACGACCCCGACCCCGGCGTGCGTCGCGAGGCCATGGGATCCATCGCCCGGATCGACGGCCTCGACGCCGACGCGTTGCTGCGGCCCATCGTTCAGGCGGGCGCCGACCTCGCCGCCGCCGAGGCCGCCCGGGCCACCGGCGATCCGCGGCTCCTCGACGCCGCTGCAGCGGTCTCGGCCCTCGGATCGGCCGGCCACCTCGCCAAGCCCGATCGCCTGCTCGAGCCGAGCCGCCCCACCGAGATCCGCGTGGCGGCGCTCGATGCGCAGCACCCCGCCGCCACCCTCGAGGCCCTCGCCGCCACCGACGGGGAGCCACGCGTGCGCACCGCGGCGGCCGGCGCCCTGCTCGCCTCCGACGACATGAGCGCCGGCGCGGCCCGGCGCCTGCTCAGCGCCTTCGACGTCATGGTCGCCGCCCTCGCGGCCGACTGGCTCTCCGACCACCCCGACCGAGCCGCCGAGGGGCCTCTGCTCGCCCTGTTGGAGGAGCAGCACGAGCAGCCAGACGTGCTGCGGGCCTGCCTCGACGCCTTGACCGCGCTGTACGGCGGCGCGGGCGGCCGGCGCCTGCGGGCCCCCGACACCCCCCTCGAGCCCTTCTTGGCGCCCCTGTACGGCCACCCCGACGGCGGCGTGCGCGACGCCGCCCGCGCGCTGGCCGTCGCCCTCGACCTCGAGGCGCCGCCCGCCTGGCACACGGTGGTCAGCACCCCCCTCGACGCCCTCGCCGACGTGCGCTCCGCCCGGATCCGCACGTCGAAGGGCGAGTTCGTCGTGCAGCTGCTCGCCGAAGACGCCCCGGTCACCGTGGCCAACTTCGTGACCCTGGCCGAGCGCGGCTACTTCGACAACCTCCGGGTCCACCGCGTCGTGCCCGACTTCGTGGTGCAAGACGGCGACCCCCGCGGCGACGGCAACGGCGGCCCCGGGTGGTCGATCCCCGACGAGCCCTCGCCCCACAGCTACACCGAAGGCACCGTCGGGATGGCCCTCTCCGGGCCCGACACCGGCGGCAGCCAGTGGTTCGTCACCCTGTCGCCGCAGCCCCACCTCGACGACACCTACCCCATCTTCGGGCGGGTCTCGCGCGGGATGCACGTCGTCCACGCGCTTCAGCCGCTCGACCGCATCGAGCGGGTGCGCATCGAGCGCGCCCCCCCGCCAGGCCCGACCACCGGCGCCCCAGATCCTGCCCCTGCCGATGAATTGGC
>JBDQIL010000262.1:0-6121 GCA_040264415.1 Myxococcota bacterium | reverse complement strand
TTGAGGGACGTCCCGAGAGCACTGTTGGTGCGCCCGAGCTGTCCCGCCGCCACCATGGACGCGATGTTCGTCCTGACAGCCATAGTCATGGTGAATACCCCATGTTGCTTGGTTTACTGAGTGCCCCCCACTGAAAGCGAGAGCCACCCAGATCTCTTCTCGGATGATCGTCCCCCCGATTGTAGGGGCGCGGACCACATTCTGAGGAGTCTCTTCGCTCCCCGACGCTCGAGCTCCCCGAACACAGCGGCGCCGCGCCGATCCTTGGCGCGGCGTCAATTCCCGAGGGCGGCCTCAGATTCTCGAGAAGAGCAGGCTCGTTCGGGCGCTCGCGGTGACCTGGAGCGCGGCCTCGAAGGCCGCCTGCATCTCGAACAGCCGCGTGTAGCTGTCGGCCATGTCGACCTCGGTGTCGCGTGACAGCTGCTCGCTGAGCTCGATGTCCACCGAGATGGAGAGATCGAGCGCGTCTTCGGCGGTCAAGAACTCGTTGCCGATCTGCGCCCGGGCGCCACTGACCTGGTCGAGGGCGCCGTTCAGCTCGTCGATGGAGGACTGAACCGCGGCAGCCGTTCCGGTCTGGAGGTTGGCCACGAAGTTCGTCATCGCCAGCATGACGTCGTCGGTCCCCTGAAGCAGGTCGCTGCCGTCGAAGCCGATCTGCACCGTCAGCGAGTCGGCCACAGGCACATCGGGGGTGCCCGTGTCGCCCTGGTAGGTGCCGGTGGCGTCGTAGGCGGCGCTGTCGTACGCCTCGCCCGCGAAGATGTAGCGATCTCCATACTGGGCGTTCGCCGACTCGAGCACCCGATCGAGCATCCCCTGAGCGAGCTCGACCACGTCGAGGCGGTTCTGGTCTGGGTAGGTCTCGGAGGACATCTGAATCGCCAGCTCTGCGGCCTCGGAGAGGCTCTCGGAGACCTGGGCGAGGGCGCCGTCGGCCCGGTCGAGCATGGCCATGCCCCACTCGGCGTTGTCGGCGTAGACCTGCTGGTCTTCCTGCTGCTCGCGCAGCGTGGCCAGGCGCTGGGTGAGGCCGGGGTCGTCGGACGCCCGACGGACGCGCAAGCCGGTCGAAGCCTGGTCTTGGGCGACAGCGAGCGCTCGCCCCAGCCGGCTGTTGTTGGCCCGGAGGTTCGCGATGCGTCCGTGGTAGGTCGAGCGAATGATCGCCATCAGGTCCCCATGGCCATGAGCGTGTCAATGAGCTGGTTCGTGGTCGAGATCACACGGGCAGACGCCTCATAGGCCGCCTGCCACTGCATGAGGTTGGCCGCCTCCTCGTCGAGATCGACGCCGGAGATGGCCTGCCGCAGCTCGGCCATGTCGAACAGCTCCCCCTGGTGGGTGTCGTTCTGCATCTCGTAGTTGGTCACGTCACGCCCCAGGTCACCGTAGATCTCAGCGAGCGCCTGCCCGCTGGTTCGGGTGCCTCCGGCGTGGTTCAGCGCCGCCTCTTCTGCGATGAGCAGGTCGAGGTTTCCGTCGTCACCAGCCGCTGCGGTGGCGTTTGCCGCTGCGGCGAACAGCGTGACGTCGGCCAGCAGGTTCGCGTCGATGGCCAGCGTGGTGGCCTCGGCTCCCGCCGTAAAGCTGAAGAAGTCTCCGCCCGCGGCGCCCGCCGCGTCGAAGCCGGCCTGGTGCTGCGTGTTGAAGGCCGTGGCCATCCCGTCCACCCAGGTGTCGAGATCACTGCTGTAGCTCTCGGCCGCGGTCCAGGCGTCGTTGAGGCCGCCGAACTTCCCGCCTAGATCGTCGGTCACGTTCAAGACCGCCGCCGCAGAGCCCGCGGACAGGTTGATCTGGGGCGCTCCGCTGGCGTCGGTGGTGACGGTGATCTCGCGGGCATGGCCCTTGCTCACGGCCGCGTGGCTCCCGATGAAGACCGTGGCGACGCCTTCGCCGCTGAATTGCACGGTCGCGCCGACGTCTTCTGCGAGCTCCCGGATGAGCTCGTCTCGTTGGTCGGCGTAGTCGCCGGCGGCGACGCCTCCCCCACCCGCCATCACCCGCTCGTTGAGCGCTGCGACCTGCTCCAGCTTGTCATTGACGACCGAGACCGTGTCCTCGAGCTCGTCTTGGATGAGGTCCTGGGCGCGGCTCAAGGCCTCTGCGGTGTGGGTGACTGCGTTCGTGAGGCGCTCGCCCGAATTGACCACCTGGTGTCGCAGCGACGTGTCCGACGGGTCAGCGGTCATCTCCGAGAGGCTGTCGAAGAACTCGCGCAGCAGCGTGCTGGGGCCGGACACGGACTCTTCGTCGAAGTACCCCTCGACCGCGGCGAGGGTCTGGTAGGCCACCGCCGACCGAGACTCTTCACCGATGACGGTGACCATGTGGTCGTCGACGAGGCGATCGGCGGAGCGGCCGAGCAGCGCGACCTGCGCGCCCTCGCCGTAGAGGTGGCCGCGGCGAGAGGTGGGCTGCCGCGTGATCGCGTTGACGTCACGCCGCGAGAAGCCCTCGGTGGTGGCGTTCGCGACGTTGTGGCTGGTGACGTTGATCCCAGCCGAAGCGACCCGGAGCCCCGTGGAGCCGACGTGGATGTTGCTGAGGAGGTTGCTCACCGGGGTCCTCTCAAGTGCGCTTGCTGCGCATGCGGCCGTTGGGGGCGTAGACCGCCTGGGGGGGGCGCGACGGCCCGAGGTCGTTGAGCACCCGAGCGCCCGACTCGAGCACGCGGGTCAGCCGTCGGTCGAGGTCGCGGAGCTCCGCAATCAGCTCCCGAACCTCGTCGTCGGTCTCCGCCTGCAGCCGTTCGATGCCCTCTGCCTCAATCTCGAAGAGCAGGTCTTGCCGGCGCCGCGTGGCGTCCTGCAGCCGAGCTCCATCGAGACGCCGTGCCGCGTCGAGTTGAACCTCGGCGCAGGCGATCGAGTCTTCGATCAAGTCGACCAAGGGTCGGTACACGGTGAGGCTCCGGGGCAGACGCCGACGTGGGGGTCAGCCGATGGTAGCAAGGATCCCGTCGGATGCAGCCGCGATCTCGGCGTCGGCGTCGATGGCGCCCGAGGCGATGTCTTCGCGAGCGCGCGCGATCTCCGACATTCGGATGACCGACAGGCCCGACGCGGTCTCGCGAAGGGCGGAGATGAACGACGCCGTATCGGACAGCACGACGGTGTTGTTGTCGCTGCCGCCGTCGGCCGATGAGGCTGCTTGGCGCTCGCTCTCGGCCCGCTGGAGCGGGTCGAGACGGTTGAGCTGCGGTGGTCCGTGGATTTTCATGGGCCCTCCACTTGCTCTTCTCGGACGATCGGGCGGAGGGTTTTAGTCCTCACTTCCACCGAAGCGCCCCTTGGGGGTCGACAGAGCGACCATCCACCCGAACCTCGAAGTGGAGGTGGGGGCCTGTGGCCCGCCCGGTGTCTCCCACGGTGCCGATGCGCTGCCCCGCCCGCACGGTCGCCCCCGGCCGCACGTCAACGCGGTCGCAGTGCGCATAGAGCGTCTGCAAGCCGTCGCCGTGGTCGAGCATCACCACGTTGCCGTAGCCATCTCGGTTGCCGGCCAGCACCACCGTGCCGCTCCGGACCGCGCGGACGCCGCTGCCGCGCTCGGCTGCGATGTCGAGGCCGTCGTGCATCCGGGTGGCCTGGGTGAAGGGGTCGTCGCGCTTCCCAAACCGCGAGGTGACGATCCCATCGACGGGGGAGCGCGCGCTCCACTGCCGCCCGGCGGACTCGGGGCCGTACCCGGCTCCAGACGCCGCACCCACGCTCGCGCCCATCGCGTCGCCGAAGGCCTCTCGCATGCCCAGCCCCGGCCCCGACGCGATGCGCGTGGCGATCTCTTGATCGAGCACGTCCATGAACATGTCGGCCGCCCGGCTGGACAGCAGCCCCCCGTCGGGGATGGTGCGCCGCATCTCTCGCACCATCATCTGGGCGAGGTAGCCCTCGAAGCTCTCGATGGCTTCGTCGGCCGACATGCGGCTGACGGAGCTGGGGTCGGCGTCGAGCGCAGACTTGGGGGCGGCGTCGACCGCCATGGTGGCCAGGCTCGCGGCGCCGGTCGGATCGATGCTCATGGGCGCCTCACTGCACCACGACTTCGGCGTGCAGCGCGCCCGAAGCGTGGATGGCTTGAAGGATCTGGATCAGGTCGCGCGGCTTGACGCCGATGTCGTTGAGGGCCGCCACCATCTCTCCCACGCTCGCGCCTCCGATCATGGTGAGCTGGCCACGCTCCTCGTCGACCGTCACGGTGGCGTTCTGCACCGCGGCGGTCTGCCCCGCCGCCAAGGCGTTCGGCTGCACCACGTCGTTGTCGGACTGAACCTCGATGGTCAGGCCGCCGTGGGCGACCGCCACCGGCGCGATCTGCACATCGGCGCCCATCACCACCGTGCCGGTGCGCTCGTTGACGACCACCCGCGCCCGCTGATCGACCTCGACGTCCACCCGCTCGATCTCCGCCACCATCTCGACCACACGCTCGCGGTAGCGGTCGGGGACGGCCACCTGGACGACGGCCGAGTCTTGGGGGCGCGCGACGTCTTCTTCGAACAGCACGTTGATCGCCTCGGCCATCCGCGAGGCCGTGGTGAAGTCGGGATCGTGGACGATCCAGTCGAGCTGCTCCAGCTTCGTGAGATCGAGGCGGTTCGGGTTGTCGCGTTCGACCACGGCGCCTTGCGCGACCTGACCCGTGGTGGGGTGATTGCGCTGGATGGCGGTGCCCGCTTGAGCCACCTTGAAGGCGCCGGTCGTGAGGGAGCCCTGGGCGGTCGCGAAGACCTCACCGTTGGGGGCGTAGAGCGGCGTGAACTGCAGCACGCCTCCCGCGAGGTTCGTCGCGTCGCCGCTCGAGCTGACGGTGACGTCGAGGCGGTGCCCTGGCCGGGCGTAGCTGGGCATCTCCGCGGTCACCATGACCACAGCGACGTTTCGGGCCATGATCTCGTTCGTGCTGACCGTGAAGCCGAGGCCTTGGAGGCGGTTGGCCAAGGCTCGAATGGCGGCCTCGTTTCGGAGGCTGTCGCCGGAGCGGTTGAGGCCCGTCACCAGGCCGTAGCCGAACAGCGAGTTGGTGCGCACCCCGACGAGGCTGGCCACATCCTTGACCCGCGCGGCGTCGGCGGGAGGCGCGGCGAGCAGCACGAGTGCGGCGGTGAGGAGGCGCAACATGAGTGGGTTCCGGTGGAGATCGCGGGTCATCAGAAGGGCCACACGTGGTCCATGACACGGTGCCCGATGCCCGGGCCTTGCTTGTCGCCCACCACACCCTCTCCGTCGAACACGATCCGGGCTTCGGCGACGAGGTGGCTGAACACGGTGTTGTCGGCCTGGATGTCTCGAGGCCGCACCACGCCCGTGAGCACCAGGTACTGGGTCTCGCGGTTGACCTCGATCTCCTTGGTGCCCCAGATGACGAGGTTGCCGTTGGGCTGGACGTCCATCACGCGGCACGTGAGTTGGCCAGTGAGCAGCCCTTCGCGGCGGGTCGTTCCGTCGCCTCGATATTCGGCGGCCCCGTTGGCCGAGAGGCCGATCTGGCCGCCCAGGCGGGGGTTGGCGGCGGTGATCCCGTTGACGACACCGAAGAAGGAGCCGATGCCGCCGCCGACGCTGCTCTCTCGGCTCGACTCCGTGTCGGCGTTGAGCTCGGTGCGGGTCTGCTCGGAGATCGCGACGGTGATGAGGTCGCCCACCCGGCGGGCGTTGCCGTCCATGCCGATGATGACCCGCACCCGACCCTCGCTCCACAGGCTGCCGGGGGCCGCCGGGATCTCGGCGCTTCGCTGCCCCTGCCGCAGGTAGTCGGGCGGGGCTGGCGCATCGAGGGCCGCGGCGGGGGCCGCGAAAGCGAGGCCGGCCACGACAGCGACGAGCCGGGCGCTGCGACGAGCGTTCATGGCTGGGCTCCTGCCCGGACCACGCCAGGCTCGATGAGGGTGCCGCGGACCACCACGCCGGTGGCCGTGTTCACGACCTGGACCATCTCGCCCGGCGTGTTGGCGATGACCTCCTTCTGCCACTCACCGTCCTCGAAGCTGATCAGGTAGATGGCCCCGCTCTCGCCGACGACGACGATCTCGTCGCCCGCCTTGCTCGGATCCACATCCCCGACGACGCACCCACCCAGCTTCTCGCCGAGGTCCGCTGCCACACAGGACGAC
>JBDQIL010000261.1:0-6150 GCA_040264415.1 Myxococcota bacterium | reverse complement strand
CCGTCGCCGGTCAAGAGGGAGCGGCGCGACGGCTCCCCGTCGCCCTGCAGCGAGACGAGGGCGAGGGCGGCGTCGCCGTCGAGATCGACGGGCAGCAGCGCCACGCCCGGTCCGGGCAGCAGGTCGAGGCGACCGGACCAGTCCTCGAAGCGGGCGCCGTCGCCGCGGTAGAGGCGGTCGACCGACCCGTCCGCCGAGATCAACAGCTCGGGCCGGCCGTCGCGCTCGAGGTCGGCGGCGGCGGCGGCCACCCCCACGGCCCCGTCGATGGGCAGCGCGGCGGCGGTGTCGTCGAAGAGGCGCCCCGTGCCATCGGCGCGCAGCAGGCGGTCTTGCCCGCCGCAGGCCACGAAGACCTCGGCGCGGTCGTCGCCGTCGACATCGACGGCCACCAAGGCGCCCACGTCGCAGTCGGGCAGGTCGGGCAGCGCGCCTACGGGCCCCGGGGCGAAGCCGTCGCCGTCGGGCACCCACAGCCGGGGCCCCGTGGCGGTGCCCACCAGCAGCTCGGGGAGCCCGTCGGCGTCAGCGTCGAGGACCGCGAGCGCGGTCGGGGCGAGCTCCAGATCGAGGGGGGTCGCCTCCCAGGTGGCCGCCACCGCCTCACCGCCGTCGGGCAGCAGCAGGGTGACCTCGGAGACCTGCAGGGCCACCACGCCGCCCGAGCGCTCGCCGTCAGCCACGAGCGAGAGCCGGCCCAGGGGGAGTTGCGGCTCGGCGCCCTCGGTGTCGGGCACCCAAGTGGACACGGGCGGCGCCTCGACCGTGCCGGCGGCGCCATCGGTCACCCAGATGAAGCGCTCGTCGGCCGCGTCGCGCACCCGAAGCTCGTGCAGATCGCCCGTCGCGCGCAGGCGCAGACCGTCGTCGACCCGCATCACGGGGGGCAGGGTGAGGTCGAGGGCGATGGCGCGGTCGGTCTCGACGAAGAGCGAGGCCGCGCCACCTGAGACGGTGCACACGGCGGTGTCGCTGTCGGTGCCGCGCAGCCCGCCGCAGCCGTCGGCCTCGACGGGCGCTGCGCGGCGCCACGGCGCGAGGCCGTTGGGGCCCACCTGCCAGGCGCGCACGCCGTCGGCGCGCAGCTCGACGGCCTCGAGGGCGCCGTCGCCGTCGAGGTCGAGGGCCGTGGCTCCCGTGCAGGTGCCCACCTCGGCGGGCACGCCGCCGCGCACCTCCGCCAAGGCCCCGTCGCGGATGGCGAAGAGGCGGGGGGCCTCGCCGTCGGCCAGGCAGGCGAGCAGGTGGGCGGGGGCCTCCGCCTCGACCGCGGGCAGCACCGCGAGCCCCACCACGGGGCCATCGAAGGCCGGTCCGCGGACCAGCTCGAGGGTGCCAGCGCCAGTGCTGCGCCAGACCTGAAGGCCGCCGCCGGCGTCTCCCACCACCACGTCGTCGAGCCCGTCGGCGTCGACATCGACCACCACGCCGGCCGACAGCGCCACCGGTGGCGGCGGCAGGTGATGGGCCGCAGACGGGCTGAAGACCAGGTCGAGGAACAGGTAGGTGAAGGCGGCTTCGAGGTCGAGCACAGCCACCCCGCCCTTCCCCTCGACCCGCACATCGACCGGGCCCGCCGTGCCGGGCGGCGTGGTCCCGCACAGCGCGCCGTCGCCGTCGCGGCGCCCGTCGAGCGCATCCAGCTCGCCGAAGTCGAGCGTCTGGCCGGCGTCGATCTCGTCGGCTGACACGCACACCTCGTCGCCGCCCCCCGCGCTCCCGGCGCGGAGCGAGAGCGTGACGGGGCCCGGCACGTCGGAGGCGCATCCCCCCAGGGCCAGCGCCGCGAGCCCGCCGATCAATCGGGGTCGCATGCGTCCCCCACGCCGTCGCCGTCGGCGTCGGCCTGATCGGGGTCGGCGACCCGCGGGCACACGTCGCAGGCGTCGCCGGGGTCGGTCGCCGCCCGCGGGGCCACCGCCTCGCAGACGAAGGGCACCTCGCGGTCACACGACAGGTCGTTCCACTGGCCATCGGCGCGCAGGCTGGCGCAGTCTTCGCCGTCGCCGGCGTCGTTGGGCTCGCCGTCGGCCCAGGCCCCCCAGGTGGACGCGGTGCCGTCCACCCAGGTCCAGGTGCCCTCGGCCACGGCGTCGGTCAGCCCGAGCCAGATGCCACCCACGCCGGCGTCCCGCAGAAAGGCCAGCTCGTCGAGGGTGGCCAACGCGACCAGGTCGCCGCCGTAGCCCTGGCAGACGGCGCGCGCCTCGTCGAAGGTGCGCTCGTCGTCGGCGCAGTACAGATACAGCCGCCCCGACACCGGGGCCAACAGCGCGCAGCCGGTGTGCGCGAGGCAGTCCTCTCGGCCCGTGCACGAGAAGGGGTGGCCGTCGGCGTCGCCCTGCAGGGGGTCGGGCTCGGACCGGCAGACGTCGGTGGCGTCGGGCACGCCGTCGCCGTCGCGGTCGTCGAAGGGCGCGGGCGAACAGTGCTCGAGCAGCCAGGGGTCGCGCAGGTCGGCCCGGCCCACGAACAGGTCGGGGTCGCCGTCGTCCCCCAGATCAGCCGTGGCGATGCCCGAGGCGTGGGCGTCGCCCGCCGCGCCCGAGAAGGCCCCCGACCAGTCGTAGAACCGACCGGACGGGTCTTGGCGGAGCAGGCGCAGCGGGCCGTCGTCGTTGGCCACCGCGAGGTCGGTGAGGCCGTCGAGGTCGAAGTCGAGGGCCACCGCGCCCGCGGCCCGCTCGCCCTCGCTGCCCAGGCGGAAGGGGGTCTCGTCGATGAACACCCCGCCGCCCTGGTGAAGCAGCAGGCGGTCTTGGCCGGCGGCGGGCACGAACAGGTCGAGGTCGCCGTCGCCGTCGAGGTCGGCGGCCACCGCGCCCGTCGCCCCCGGCGCCGCGGTGACCGGCAGGCCGGCGGGCCCCGCCAGCACGAAGCCGCCCGCGCCATCGCCGAAGAGCAGCCGGTCGGGGTCGCCCGCGCCGGCGGCGAAGACGTCGGTCGCGCCGTCCCCGTCGAGGTCGGCAGCCACCACCGCGGCGAGGTCGCCGGTCGACGTGAGCCCGCCCGGCGCCGGCGCCAGCGCGCCGCGGGTGTTGCGCCAGAGCGACAGCCCCGCGGCGTCGAGGGCCGCGACGTCGAGGTCGCCGTCGCCGTCTGCGTCGAAGAGGGCCGCGTCGCGGAGGGGGGTGTCGGTCATCACCACGGCCCCACCAAAGGCCCCGCCCCGCTCCTGCAGCAGCACGGCGGCGCCCTCGGGGCCCGACACCAACAGGTCGAGGGCGCCGTCGCCGTCGAGGTCGCCGGTGACCACGAGGCTGACGGGGCCGCTGGCCCCGACCCGGACCGGCGCCGAGAACCCCGCCCCGTCTCCGGCATGAACGAGCACGCCGTGGGTGGAGGCCTCCACCAGATCCACCGCGCCGTCGCCGTCGAGGTCGACGAGCGACGGGCGGGCCCGGTCGGCGGGCAGCGCGGCGGGCATCCAGTCGGCGCGGGCCTCGACGTAGTGCACCACGGCGTCGGTGAGGCCGGAGTCGTCGGCGCCCGCCGGCGCCGACGCGGTGCCCTTCACCGGGTGGTCGGAGCAGGCCGCGGCCGCCAGCAGCAGAGAGCGCGTCAACCAGCGCATCGGCGCCTCCATCCCAGCGCGAGGAGGCCCACCAGCCAGGTGGCGCCGGCCGCCCGGTGGCTGGCGCTGCAGCCCACCGGCAGCTCCGCCGACCCCCCCGCGAGCGATGGGGACTCGGCCGCGGGCGCGGCCGCGCGAATCCAGACGTCGACGCCCACCTCGCCGGTCGGGCAGCGCACCGTGGCGCCCGACGGGTCGGCCAGCACGAAGCGCTCGGACACGGCGCCCGAGGCGTCCTCGGCCATCCGCACCGTTCCGCGAATGACCCCCGAGCCGCCCACGGGCACGTCGGCCTCGAGCGCGCCCAGCACGTCCCAGGCGGCCCAGCCCGCCTCGTCGTGCAGCGGGCTCTGGGCCGCGGTGTCGACGGGGCGCAGCCAGAGCGCGCCCCGCCGCCAGGGTTGGCTGCCCACGTTCTCGAGCAGCACCCACACCGCGCCGGCCTCTCCCGGGGCCAGCACCGACGGCGCCGACCGGTCCATCAGTCGCGCGGCCAGCAGGGGCCGCTCGGCCCCCATCTCGGCGGGGGCGCCCTCGTCGATCTCGCCGTCGCAGTCGTTGTCGAGGGCGTCGCAGACCTCTTCGGCCGCGGGGCTCACCGACGCCCGCTCGTCGTCGCAGTCGCCGCCGTCTTCGACCGTGCCCGCAGGCCGCGCCCCGCACACCGACACCGACTCGGCCCCGTAGCCGTCTCCATCGCCATCGACGTACCAAGTGCGGCTGTTGCCATCGACGCCGTCGCAGTCTTCATCGACGCCGTTGTCACAGACCTCGGTGGCGCCGGGGTGGATGCGCCCGTTGCCGTCGTCGCAGTCTCGGGTCTCGTCGTAGCCGTCGCCGTCGCGGTCGGCCGGACCGCACGAGATGGCGGGCCGGCTGCCGTAGCTGCCCTGGCTGATCCAGGAGCCGCCGAAGCTGCCGCACGAGCCCCGAAAGGGGTCCACCCGGGTGGAGCCGGACCGGGGCTCGAAGTGCAGGTGTGGGCCGGTGGAGTAGCCGGACGAGCCCACCTCGCCGAGCTTCTGGCCACAGCTCACGGTCTGACCATAGGACACGGCCACCGACCACTTCTTCATGTGGGCGTAGTAGGTCACCATGCCGTCGGAGTGGCGCACCGCCACGTAGCCGCCGCCGCCGCCGCCGCCGCAGGCGCCGGACGAGCACCGGTCGTACTCGCCGTCGTTCGCCGCGATGACCGTGCCGTCGGCGGCCGCCGCGATGTCGCGCCCGGCGTCCATCCCCGACCAGCTCCCCACCCCGAAGTCGGAGCCTCGGTGGCCCGAATACCGGATCGAGCCGCAGTTCCAGTCCACCCCGTAGTGGTCGTAGTAGGCCGTGGGGTAGTAGCTGCCGTAGTCGGCGGAGCCGAAGGGCGCCGACAGGGGCACCGCGCCGGCGGCGGCGACCAGCAGCAGCCCGATCAAGGCAGCACCACGACGACGTCGCCGTCGGGCCCTGCCCACCGAACCTCACCCTCTGAGACGGCCGGCGGCCCATCCGCAGGCGGCGGGACGAAGCCACGCGGCGCCTGGCCCGGCGTGGGGGTCACGCCCGCGTTGGAGAGCTGAGCGGCTGCGCCGCCGTCGAAGGGCGCGGCCCAGACCGAGGCCAGCCCGGTGGCATTGTGGACGTAGACCACCCACTGGCCATCGGGCGAGATGGCGACCCGGTCGGGCGCGCCCGTCGAGACGAGGCGCAGCGACTCGGGGCCGTCGGCGGTCAGCTCCACCCGGTCGAGCACCGACACCGCGTCGGCGCGGGGGGGGCCCCGATGCGCGAACGCGATCCGGCTCCCGTCCGCCGAGATCGCGGGGGCGCCGACCATCTGGTCGGCCAGGGGGGACCGCGTGTCGCCCCACTCGAGGGTCAACGCGCCCCCGACCTGCACGAGGTGGGCGCCGCGAGCCAGCGGCCAGGCGCCGTCGAAGTCTCCGTCGAGCGCGGGACGACGCTCCGTCTCCACCTCGACGGGCTCATCCTCGGCGCAGCCCACGAGGGCCGACGCTAGAAGGAAGGCGATGATGGGGCGGGCAGACTTCGGGCGGAGGGTACCACCGCCCGACGTGCCCTGGCACCATCAGCGCCCGCCGCCGCCGTAGCCCGTGCGACCGCCGCTGCGACCGCCGCCGCTGCGACCGCCGCCGCCGCTGCGACCACCACCGCTACGACCGCCGCCGCCGCTGCGACCGCCGCCGCCGCTGCGACCGCCGCCGCTGCGACCACCACCACTGCGACCGCCGCCGCTGCGACCGCCGCCGCTGCGGGAGGAGGAGGCGCGATGACCGCCACGCTCGGCGGCGTCTTGGGCCACGCCGTCGTGCCAGTCGTGGTTGAGGTCGACCGGCACGGCCTCGCCAATGAGCTTCTGGATGTCGCGCAGGAGCGGCGCCTCTTCTTCGTCGCAGAAGGCCACGGCGATGCCGTCGCGGCCCGCGCGGCCCGTGCGGCCGATGCGGTGCACGTAGCTCTCGGAGACGTTGGGCAGGTCGTAGTTGAAGACGTGGCTCACGCCGTCGATGTCGATGCCGCGGCTGGCCACGTCGGTGGCCACCAGCACGTTGCAGCGGCCGGCGCGG
>JBDQIL010000260.1:0-6150 GCA_040264415.1 Myxococcota bacterium | reverse complement strand
TAACCCTCGACGGCGCGCGACACCGTCCCCGCCGGGTGTAGGCTGACCGGCCCCCGGAGCCTGCATGACCGCCGCCGCACTCGCCGTCGCCCTGCTCACGGCTGTCGCCGCGGCGCGACCGTCCGAGACGCTGGCGCAGCCCATCCTGGCCGACAACACCGCGGCGACGCTGTGCCCCGACCGCCACGCCGCCGCCGCGCTGCACGCGGTGCGGGTGGGTCCGATGGAGGGCGAGGAGGCCGCGCGGCTGCGCCAGGAATACGACCGCGCCGTGGCCGAGTGGGCCGTGTGCGCCCGCGTGCTCGCGCTGCCCAACTGGGGCGTGCCCGACGTCGATGACCCCATGGCGCGCCAGCTGCTCGGCGCCTCGCTCACCGAGCCGGGGCGCCGGGCGCGCATCGAGGCCATCGAGGCCGCAGCCGACGACCTGCCCTATGCCGCAGCGCTGCTCGCCCTCGAGGAGCTGGCGGTCATCTCGCTGCTCGGCCGGGCAGAGCCCCAGCGACGGGTCGAGCTCGCCGCCGCCGCCTTCGGGGCCTGGGGCTGCAGCACCGCCCGCACCTGGGTCGCCGACCCCACCGGTGAGGACGTGGGCTTCTGCAACGACCACCGCGGCATCGAGGCCATGGCCACCAGCGGCATG
Source organism: Myxococcota bacterium (assembly GCA_040264415.1). Classification (GTDB taxonomy): domain Bacteria; phylum Myxococcota_A; class UBA796; order UBA796; family UBA2385; genus M30B51. Next base: position 5,507 of record JBDQIL010000260.1, on the reverse strand, counting down.
CTGCGGCTGGCCCAGCTGGCGGCCCCCACCGCCCAGCCGCCGAACACCTGGCTCGCCCGCGCCACCCAAGACCCGGCGGCGGACTGGTGGAGAACCATCGGCGACACCTGGTTCCCGCTGGCCGAGCCGCCGCCGCTGCGGGCGCCCGAGGGCGGCGTGGGCGCCCCGCTCGAGCCCGGCACCGGCTGGTCAGGCCGGCTGTCCCACGACCTGGTGGCGTGGCAGGAGCGCCCCGCCTTTCGGGTGACCGCCACGGGCATCGTCGTCAAGCAGCCGTCGATCCGCACGCGCGCCCCCGACGACTGGGACGCCGCGCCGGTGCTCTACATCGACGGCGACCTGCGGCTCGGCCCGCTCTCGGAAGCCCTGAGGGCCGCCCGGGTGGCGCGCCCCATCTTCGTCGCCCAGCACGCCGGCACGGTGGACCCCCGCGACCTGGTCGAGCTGCGCCTGCTGTGGCGACCGAACGCGACGCCGCCACCCGGCGCGATGGTGGTGCCGCTGGCCGCCCTGGGCGGCAGCATGGACCGCATCCGCGACGCCGTGGCGGCCCACGACGCAGACGGCCCCGTCTGGATCGACGCCCACCCCAAGGCACGGTACGCCGACCTCGTCGCCGCTCACGCCGCCGCGTCGGCGGCCCGGCCCGGCCCGGTGGTCGTCCGCCTTCAGGATCAGCCATGACCCGCTTCACCCCCGTCTTCCTGCTCCTCGCGGCCTGCGGGCCGGCCAGCCAGGACTCGGCCGCAGAGCCCTGCGCCAGCGACGACGCCGCGGCCGACTGCCTCACCCCCAAGCAGGACGCCGACTACTACGCCGCCCAGTCCAGCGCCTACTTCGACACCATGGACTACCGGGTGGAGCTGGAGGACTGGCCGCCCTACGCCGAGACGGTGGCCCGCTGGGAGTGGCCGCCCTGGCTCAAGCTCACGGCCTACACCCGCGACAACATCGAAGCCACCGACACCCTGCTGGTGCTCTACCCCTCCATCGTGGACGAGCGGGACTGCCGCGGCTTCGACACCCACCCCTTCGGCCGCTGCCGGGTGACCTTCTACTACGACGACCACGGGGGCCAGCCCTGCCCCATCTACGAGGAGTTCACCTTCAACGACGCAGGCGAGATCACTTGGATCGAGGCCTGGTCCGACCTCGACGGGCTGCGCCCGATGGACCCCGACGCCGACCCGTGGGCTGACGCCATCGGCGACGCGCGGCTGTCGGCGCGCATCCCGGGGCTGGGCACCGCAGACGGCCGCATCGACCTCGAGAGCGACGCCATGGCCCGCGCGGCCGCCGCCGACCCCGACGTGGCCGACTTCGTCACCCGGGCGAGCGACTGGACCGCGACCTGGACCCAGGAGTACCGCGAGACCGACATCGACCAGATGTGGGCCACCGGCTGCGGCTGGTGATCCCCGCCGTCCGTCTGGATTAGGGGCCGCGCAGCCAGCCCTGGAGCCCCGATGCAGCGCGCCACCGACCGCCCCGACCCCTCCGTGCAGCGCAAGGCCGCCATCGCGCGCGGGGCGGCGCTCGACCACGCCGGCGCGGTCACGGTGCGCCCCCTGCCCGACTTCGACATCGACCGCACCATCTTCCAGACGCTCGAGGGCCGGCTCGCCCGCTACGTCGTGCGCAAGCGGGTGGGCAAGGGCGTGGCGTGGGCCCCCGCGGCGGCCCAAGTCATCGAGGCCGAGTACGCCGCCCACGAGGCCGCGCGGTCGCTGCCGCCCCTCGACCCCGCCCTGCTCACCTTCCTCGTGGAGCAGTGCGACTTCGACGTCGAGCACGCCGACGGCTCCTTCCTCGACCACCTGTACTTCTGCTTCGAGTACACCGCGGCCCACTACCCGAAGGGCTCGCCGGTGGTGATGCTGCTGCACTCCATCCTGGGCACCGGCACCAACACCTTCGCCATGCCCGCCGACCGCATCCCCCACCTGAAGGCGCTGCTCGACCCCCACGACTGGGCCCACATCGAGGCCTTCCCGTCGGCGCTGCGCCTGCTCTACGACGCCCCGTTGCGGGCCGAGCTCCGGGCCAACGTGCACCGGCTGGGTGAGCTGCGATCCATCGAGATGCGCCGGGTCATCGACAACGCTCCCCTCACGCTGTCGGCCGACGACCTGTGGGAGCAGCTCAACTACCAGCTCATCCACCTGGTGGACTTCTTGCCCGTGGCGAACTGGTCGGCACACCGCAGCGACACCGCCTTCATCCTGTTCCGCGACCTGGCCGCGCTGCTCGATCAGGCGGGGCGCCGCGACTTCGCCCTGACCTACCAGCCCCCCGCCGGTCCGGCGGCGCTCGAGGGCGAGCGGATCGGCCTGGGCGGCTGGCTGACCACGAAGGTGCCGGTCCCGCTCAGCGAGCGCATGGCGGCCAAGTCGGTGCGGCGCTTCTCAGAGCAGGTGGGCCACGACCTGTCCTACACCATCGACTGGGGCGCCTGAGCGCCGGGCCATCCGAGCCCTACTCGGCGACGGTCACCTGCAGCGCCGCCCAGTCGAGCCCGCCCAGGCCGTCGGTGAGCACCAGCCAGAGGTCGACCGGGCCGGCCTCTTCGGCAGCGTCGGGCGCGATCCAGATGTAGGGGTCGGCGACCACCGGGTCGCCTTCGACCTCGGCCAGCACGCCCTCCCACCCACCGGCGGTGGCGTAGCCCCACAGACCCGCGTCGGCGTCGACCGCGCCCTCGACCGCACAGCCCGCCTCTACCCGCGCCTCGAGCGCCACGGGGGCTGCCACCACGCCGCCGTCCACCGTGAGCACGCACTCGCCCAAGGTGGGGTGCTCGCGGCGGTCGTCAGGGGCCCGGATGGAGACGTCCACCGACCACGACGCGAGCGAGACCCCGGTGATCGGCAGGTCGCCGAGCATGGCGAAGGGGTCGGTCAGGTCGGCGCGGAGGGCGTCTGCGTCGGTGGAGTCGGGGGCCGGGTCGGCTGCGGCGCGATCGATGACCGGGCACAGGCCGGGCTCGCAGGCCAACGTGTAGAGCTGAACCAGCGGCGCGGGCTCGTCCGAGGCCACCTCGAGCAGCGCGGGAGACACCACGAAGGCGCTGTCGATGAGGCCGCTCTCGGGGTCGAGGTCGAGGTCGAGGCCGGTCCAGGCGGCGGTCGGGTCGAGGCCCTCGATGCAGTCCGACCCCAGCCGGGTGCACGTCCAGGTCAGGCGTTGAAAGCCGTTCTCCAGCGGGTCTGCGATCACCCCGTCGACGGCCACGGCCTCGCCGGGGGCCACCTCTGGCGAGACCGGGCGCATCACCACCACGCGCAGCTCGTCCACCAGGGTCTCGGCGGACGGGCCCGAGTCGCAGCCCACCGCGAGCGCCGAGAGGCCCAGCGAGAGGCCCAGGGCGGGCCCGCGCCTCACCACTCCCCCTTGAAGCCGAAGACCGGCAGGGGCGGGTTCGAGGTGATGGGATCGAGCTCTCGATAGTCGTAGGTCCAAGAGACCACCTCGATGTTCTGCGACACGGTGGCGTTCTGCAGGTCCAAGTAGGTGCCCAGCTTCCACTTGCGGAAGGTGTAGGTCTTGTCGACGCGGATGTCGAAGCTGAAGAAGGGCGGCGGGCGGGCGCTCGACCGCTCGCCGTAGACGGGCACGAACGCCCGCGACTGCTGATCGTAGACGCGGTTGGTGACCGGCGTGTAGGGGTTGCCCGACGACAGCCGCACCCGGCCGCCGAGGCGCCAGTTCTTGGGGAGCTGCTGGCTCCACAGGGCGTTGATGACCACGGGCTGATCGTAGGCGAAGAGCTCGACCGGCTCGTCGGGGCGATCCTGGCGCTCGGAGTGCGACAGGGTGACCGCGAGCAGGCCGATGGCGGTGGGGCCGGTGTAGCGAACCTGCATCTCGGCGCCGTAGATCTGGCCCACCCCGTCGTTGGCGTAGGGGTCGGTGTCGAAGGGCCCGACGGGCGGGGGCCCGGTGAAGAAGCGCAGGCGGTCTTCTCGGCCCACGACTAGGTCGTAGAGTCGGTTGTAGAAGCCAAGCACCTCGGCGTTGACGCGCCCGCCGAGCTGCTGCTGCACGCCGAAGCTGGTCTGAAGCGCCCACGGCAGCGTGAGGTCGGGGTTGCCGTCGGACTCGGGGGCCACCTGCCGCAGCGTGGGCAGCGAGGAGTGGCGGCCCGCCGCCGCCTTGAGCACCGTGCTGTCGGTGAGCGAGTAGCGGCTGGTCAGCCGCGGATCGAGACCGACCGCGCTGTAGCCGGTGTCGTAGAACAGGCCCTCGCCGCGCAGACCAGGCAGCACCGTGAGCCGGCCGAGGCGGGCGGACAGCTCGCCATAGACCGCGGGCTTGGCGTAGATCGCGGCGCCCTCCTCGGAGTCGGAGAAGCGGGCCTCGTCGAAGAAGAACGACTCCCGGCCGGTCAGCAGGTCGACCCCCACGCGCCCGCCCAAGGGGCGGTCTTCGGCCAGGGGGACCGCGAGCTCTTGCCGAAGCGACAGCCCCAGGTCTTTCTCGAAGGCGGCGCTCTCGCCGTCGCCGAAGGCGAACTCGCGCACCTCGGGGCCGAAGGCCAGGGTGGTCTCGCTGGTCCAGGGGCCGCCGCCGAGGGGGCCCACGCGCCGAAGCCGACCGCGCTGAAAGCGGTCGGACAGGCTGGCGAGGGTCTCCTCCTCCCCCTCATCGACGCCCAGGAACCGAAACCGGTCGTCGGACAGGAAGAAGAAGGCGTCCCAGGTGGTGCCGTTGTCGGTGCGGTGGAGCAGCCGCGCCTGGGCGTCGTAGTAGCGAGGCGCCTGAACGCGGACGTCGCCACCGGAGAGCACCGGGCTGAGCACCGCGTCGATGTAGGACCGCCGGCCCGACACGGTGACGGCCGTGCGGTCGTTGACCCGCTGTTCGACGAAGGCGGTGGCCTGGTACAGGTCTACCGACACCGACCCGCGAGACCGCTCGGGCAGGGCGGCGCTGGTGCGCAGGTCGACCAGTCCGCCGAGCACGCGGCCGTAGCGCACGCTGGGGTTGCCGGGGATGTAGGCGACCTCTTCGATGCTGTCGCCATTGACGACGGCGGTGAGCCCCGCGAAGTGGAAGACCAGCGGGATGGGGGAGCCGTCGATGTAGAAGGCGGAGTCTTCGGGGGCGGTGCCGCGGATGATGAGGTTGCCGGTGCCGAGCGGCGCGCGGGCCACGCCGGGCAGGTTCTGGACCACCCGCACCACGTCGCCCGATGTGCCCGGCAGGTACTGCACCTCGGCGGCGGTCAGGCGGCGCTCGGAGACCTCGGAGGTGGCGCGCTCTCCCTCGACCACCAGCGTCTCGTCGCCCTGGAGGGCGTCCTGCCGGCTGTCGCGCACCAGGTAGAACTCGAGCTGCGACACCTTGCCGTCGACCACGGGGAGGGTGCGGGTGAGCGCGCGGAGGGCGGGGCCCTGGGCGGCCACGGTCCACTCTCCGGGCTCGAGGCCGGTGAAGGTGAAGCGGCCGTCGTCGCCAGTGATGGCGAAGGCGCGGGCGCCATCGGGGCCCACGGCCGACAGCTCGAT
>JBDQIL010000259.1:0-6169 GCA_040264415.1 Myxococcota bacterium | reverse complement strand
GACTGCATCGACCGCGTGATGCGCCCTGACGGCGCCGTGATCGCCTGCCGCGGCGCGGGGCGCCTGTCGCTGTACGACGCGCTCGACGGCGCCCAGCGGTGGGAGGTGGTGGCGGCCATGGGCGAGGAGGGGTTCTCGCAGGCCGGTCACCTGTTCGGGCGGATGGCGGGCGACACCCAGGTGCGCTTCCTGCACGGCGACAGCGGAGGCCCGCTGCGAGACGCCCCCACCCTGCGCACCCGCGCCGACCGTCCGGGGCCCAGCCTCGACCCCGGCCGGGTGCTCTACCGCAACACCGTGACCGCCGAGGTCATCGACCTCGAGAGCGGGGAGATCCGCCGCCTCGAGCCGGCCCCGCCCCTCGAGGCGGCCCTGCTGCTGTCCGACGGGGGGCTGCTGACGGTCGAAGACGGCGTGCTGACGCGCGAGGGCGCCCCCCCGCTCCGCGCGGCCCTCGCCGCCCGCACCCGGGGGCCGGCCGCCCGTGTCTCGGTGATGGCGGTGGACGAGGACGCCAGCCTGGCCATCCTCGGCTTCCTCGACGGCTGGTCCGAGGTGCACGCCCTGGGCCCGCTCGGCCGCGTCGACGCCGTGCGTCTGGGCGCGGGCATGGTGGTCGACGCCGCCTTGGGCCCCGACGGCGCGTGGGCTGCCGCCATCGACGAGCGCGGCGGCACCTGGATCTGGCCGGTCGGGGAGCCCCAGGCCCGCCAGCGCCTCCCGGGCGCCGCCCTGCAGGTCACCTTCGCCGACCCCCAGACGCTGGTGGTGCTGGGCAGCCGGTTGCGGCGCTGGGCGCTGCCGTCGCCGTCGAGCCTGGGCCGCCTCGCCGCCCCCAAGGGCGTCACCAACCTCGACTGGGCCGACGACACGCTCGCGGTCTCGTTGGCGGGCGGGTCGGTGCGGGCCTGGACCGGGTCTGACCAGCCGGCCCGGTCGTGGCGCTGGTTCGGCGACATCGTGACCAAAGACGTCGCGCTGTCACCCGACGGGGCGCAGCTGTGGGCCACCGCCCTCGGCGTCGAGACGTGGGGCGGCGCCCTCTCCGATCCGGTCGGCGCCCCCGTCCCCGGCTTCCCGTCCGGCTGCCGCCGGGTGGTCTGGCTCGAGCCCGATCTGCTCGTCTGCGCGCCCTTCCAGGATGGTCCCCGGGTGGGCCGACTCGGGGGCGCCCTGCTGCCGGAGCTCAGCCGCCCGGGCCTGGTGGTGTTCGACGCCGAGCCGGCGCCCGACCGCCGCCGGGCCGTGCTCGCCGCCGACTCGGGTGAGGTCCTGCTGCTCGACGCGGGCGCGTCTCCCACCCTGCGCCCGCTGTTCACCGACCCCGAGGTGCGCGCCGTCGCCGTCACCGAAGACGGCGCCCGGGTGGTGACCGCGCTGTCCTCGAGCCTGCAGATGCGCGACCTCACCGGCGCGGCGATCTGGGAGCAGCCCTCCGCGACCCGCCTGCGCGACGTCGCGGTGTCGCCCGGCGACCGGCTGGTCGTGGGCGGCGAGCGGGGCGGCCGCGCCCGCGTCTGGCGGGCCGCCGACGGCGCGCTGCTCGCCGTGCTCAGCGGGCACGACGAGCGGGTGCAGGCGGTCGCCTTCTCGCCCGATGGCGCGCGCCTCGCGACCGGCAGCTGGGACGACACGGTGCGGCTGTGGGACCTCGCCGTGCTCGACCGCAGCCCCGACGACCTGCTCGGCGAGGTCGAGGCCACGTGGGGCCTCAGCCTGGCCGAGGCCCTCTCCACCGACGCGGGGCTGTAGGCACCCCTCCAACGCCGGGCTACAGCGCGATCTCGACCCGGTAGGCGGCGGCCGCCCAGCCCGACGAGTAACAGCTGCCTGCGGCGCGGCTGCCGTGCTGCGGCCACACGAAGGCCGCCCCGTCGTCGTACAGCTCGTCGAAGCCGACCCGGGAGAGCACGAAGGTGCTGGTGTTCCAGTTGGACGGGGAAGAGCACGTGTTGGTGTCGCTGCCCCAGGCGCTGTCGTCGTAGCCCACCTGCATCCAGTCGCCCCAGGTGGTGCCCGGCGAGAAGAGGAGGTTGAAGCTGTCGCTCGCGTCATCGGGCTGGTTGGCCCAGTTGCTCTCGCGGGCGAAGGTCGAGCCAACGGACAGCAGCGAGCTGGTCTCGGCGAAGTCGCCGTAGCCCGACGACGCCACCGGCACGCCGTCCACCCGCACGGTCGCGGCGAAGTAGGCGAGCCCGCCCCAGTCCTCCACGTAGAAGGAGAGCGCGTGGGTGGTGCCCGCGTCGAGCTCGACCTGGGCGGTGCGGCCGATCTGCCACGACGGGATCATGCTGTCGAGGGTGAGGGGTTGGCCGTCCAGCCACGCCCACACCGCGTTGTCGCCCGCCACGTGGACATCGACCAGCACGGTGCAGTCCTCGTCGATGTCGCCGTCGCAGTCGTTGTCGATGCCGTCGTCGCAGACCTCCTCGGCGCCGTTGTAGGTGGTGGCGTCGTCGTCGTCGCAGTCGTCCCCGTTGTCCACCGTGCCGGGCTCCATGCAGTCGAAGGTCTGGTCGGGGTCGCCCTGCCCGTCGCCGTCGGCGTCGAGGTAGTAGACGCCCGCGAGGTGGTCGCCGTGGTTGTTGATGTGGGTCTGGACCGCGTTCTGGCTCACGTTGATGATCTGGAACGAGCCGCTGCCGGTGATGTGGCAGACGTCCACCTTCTGGGCACCGATGGCCTCACCGTCGGCGGGCGCGCCCTCGGGGGCGCAGGCGGTGAGCACGGCCAGGGCGGGCAGCAGGGCGCGGGAGAGGTTCGACATGGGGGGCTCCGGTTTGCGGCGGCGCTTGAGCGCGTCCGCCAGTGCCCCCGTGGTTTGGGACCGCCCCCGGCGTGAGACCCTTCGTCAATCTATCGGTGGCCCGACCGGCTCGAACCGAATGCCGTCACCGTGCTCGATCACGGTGAAGGGGTGGCGTGGCACCCGCGCTGGAACGAGCGCCGCGTGGTCGAGCTGGTCGGCCTCGCACCCCAGCAGCGGCAGCAGCAGTCGCCAGACCGCGCCGGCCGTCCACCCGCGCGCCCGCAGCGCCCGCAGCTCGGTGCTGCCGTGCGACTTGCCGAGCTTGCGACCGTCGGGACCCAACAGCAGCGGCGCGTGCAGCCACGTGGGCTCGGCCCAGCCGAGCAAGCGGTAGAGCTCCACCTGGGTCGCGGTCGGGTGGAGCAGGTCGGCCCCGCGGACCACCTCGGTCACGCCGTCTCGGTGGTCGTCGGCCACCACGGCGAGGGGGTAGCCCACGTCGCCGCTCTTGCGCACCAGCAAGGCGTCGTGGTCGGGAGCCACGCGCTGTGGGCCGTAGACGCGGTCGACGAATGAGACCGGCTGTCGCGCCGATCGCAACCGCACGGCCCCCGTCTCTGCGGGCGCATCTCGGTGCGGACACGGGCGCGCCGCGCGCTGTCGACGCGTACAGTCGCACCGGTAGGTGGGCAGCCCGTCTGTGCTGTAGGTGCGGGTGGACTGGGGCGCGACCTCTTCATCCCAATGCAGGCCCAGCCAGTCGAGGTCGCGCCGCTGGCTGTCGGCGATCTCGGTCCGGGACCGCCCCCGGTCGATGTCCTCGATGCGCAGCAGCACCCGGCCGGCGGGTCGGTTGCCGGTGCCGCGGGCCGACAGCCAGCAGGCGCCGAAGCTGAGGGCGTTGCCCAGGTGCAGGTGCCCCGACGGGGTGGGGGCCAGCCGGCCGACCCGGCTCACGGCAGCGGATCTGCGGCGCAGCGCAGGGCGATGGTTCCCCCGAAGGTGTGGGGGTGGGCGAGGTAGCGATCGGTGTTGCGGCAGCCCATCTCGCCGCCCGTATACCAGGCGCAGCCCACCTTGGCGGTCACCGGGGCGCCGTCCTCCTCCAACATCACGATGAGGGGGGCCACAGCGGCGTCTTCGACCCCTCCTTCGCGCGCCACCCGCGCGGGCAGGAGCCAGTCGGCCGAGACCTCCGACTCGCCCGAGCGCGCGATGACGAAGCCGGCATATTCGAAGGGCTCGGCGGCCTGGAAGTGCACGTCGGTGGCCACGAGCAGGCCGTCTTGTACGCCCACGCGGCCCTGCAGGCCGGCGATCTCGAGGGCGAGATCGGTCGCCTCGCCCGCGGCGATGTGCGCGCCGCCGAGCGCGTCGAGGCTGAGCACCAGCCCTTCGTCGGCGCGGGCGGCCACGAAGGCGTCGAGGTCGATGGAGAGGCCGGGGTCGGCCCACTCCCAGGCGTTGCCGAGCTGGTCGAAGGTGCCGAAGGGCCCCACGCAGTCGGGGAAGGCGCCGGTGGGCTGCAGGCCGTCGACGATGGGGTCGCCGGTGGGGTCGGGCACCACGCAGGCGTCACCGGGCCAGGTCTCGCCCGTGGGGAAGACCTGCCCGCCGTCGCCCAGCACGCCGTCTGCCGCATCGCGCCACTCGTCGAGGGAGGCCAGCCGCTTGGTCCCCACCACCGCGCCGTCGGCATCGACCACCGCCGTGGCCGAGCAGCGGGCCCGCGCCGCATCGAAGCTCTCGCCCACCAAGGGGAGCGCTCCGGAGACCGAGGCGGCGCCGTCACCGTCTGCCGTGCCTTCATAGGCGTCGATGCAGAACACGGGGGCGTCGGCGGGCACGGGGACCATGCCGGGCGCGCACAGGGCGGGGCCGTCGGAGCCGTCGGAGCCGTCGGAGCCCTCGGAGCCGTCGGAGCCGTCGGAGCCGTCGGACGCGTCACCATCGGGGTCGCCCGCGTCCACCCCGGAGTCAGCCGGGGTGGCGCCCTCCCCCGGCGGCGTGCAGGCCGCGGCCAGGAGCATCAGGGCAGCTCGGGGGATCCACACGCGCATGGCGCTCCGGGGGAGCCCCCATCCTGCCACAGCCCTGGCCTGGGCGGCGCTCCCCCCCGGCGGACGGCTTCCGGCCTGCATGCTACCGGGCCAGGCCCCTCGCCCCGATGGCTCCATGGACATGGTCACCCTGCCCCGCCCCACCGACGCCCACCTGCACCTGCGCGACGGCGCCGCCTTGGAGGCCGTCTTGCCCGCGACCGCCCGGCAGTTCGCCCGCGCGGTGGTGATGCCCAACCTCAAGCCGCCGGTGGTCACCGCGGCCGACGCGGCGGCCTACCGGGCCCGCATCCTGGCCGCCCTGCCCGCCGGCGCCGACTTCACGCCGCTCATGACGCTGTATCTGACCGACCACACCCACCCCGACGAGATCGGGCGCGCGGTCGAGGACGGCGTGGTGGGCGTGAAGCTCTACCCGGCCGGCGCCACCACCAACTCGGCGGCCGGCGTCACCGACCTGTCCCGCGTCGAACCGGCGCTGGCAGAGATGGCGCGCCTGGGCCTGCCCTTGCTGGTGCACGGCGAGGTCACCGACCCCGACACCGACATCTTCGACCGCGAGGGGCTGTTCCTCGACCGCGTGCTCGCCCCGCTGCTCGATCGCCACCCCGACCTGCGGGTGGTGCTCGAGCACGTCACCACCGCCGCTGGCGTGGCCTTCGTGCGGTCGGCCGGTGACCGCGTGGCGGGCACGCTGACCGCCCACCACCTGCTCGTCGACCGCAACGCGCTCTTCGTGGGGGGGATCCGGCCGCACTACTACTGCCTGCCCATCCTCAAGCGCCGGACCGACCGCGAGGCGCTGCTCGACGCCGCGACCAGCGGAGACCCGAGCTTCTTCCTGGGCACCGACTCGGCGCCGCACGCCGTGGGGGCAAAGGAGTCGGCCTGCGGGTGCGCGGGCTGCTACACCGCCCACGCCGCCCTCGAGCTGTACGCCGAGGCCTTCGACCAGGCCGGCGCCCTCGACCGCCTGCCGGGCTTCGCCAGCGCCCACGCGGCCCGGTTCTACGACTTCGACGAGTCGGCAGAGACGGTGACGCTCACCCGCGAGCCCTGGTCGCCACCAGACACGGTCGCCTTTGGGGAGCAGCGCCTCGTGCCCTGGCGGGCCGACGCCCCCCTGCAGTGGCGCATGGTCGCGGGCTGAGGTCGGCGCTCGGGGGGATCAGCGCGGCGCCCCCCAGTCGGCGACCACGATGGCCACCGACCCCACCACCCGCGCGGCCGCGGATACGGAGATGTCTAGGAATCAGCAGTCCGGCTGCAGAACTGCGGGCAGCGCCGGTTGGGGCTCGGCGCGCGAGCGCGTGAGCTGGTGCGTGGGGGCGCGGGCGGGCGGGGGGGAGCGGTCCCTGCG
>JBDQIL010000258.1:0-6182 GCA_040264415.1 Myxococcota bacterium | reverse complement strand
TCGGACTGGCTGCCCGGCACCATCCAGGCCATCTACGGCACCTCCGAGCCCACCGAGATCGCGGTGAAGGAGCACCTCGCCCGCCTCGAGCGGCTGCACCCGTCGGTGCTGCCGGGCGCCCTCCCGCTCAACCCGCGCACGCTGCGCATCGAGCCGGGCCCGCGGGTGCGCGTCACCCACCAGGGCGACGGCGCCCTCGACCTCAGCCGGGTGGAGGAGCACTGGACCGGCTGGTTCGACCGCGACCCCTGGCCGGTCGAAGACCTGTACTACGGCCTCATCGAGCGCTTCGTGGGGCGCGTGGTGCTGGCCCAGCCCGACGCCCTCGAGGCCCTGCGCGGCCGCAGCGTGCTCTTCCTGGGCAACCACCAGACCGGCGTCGAGTCGCTGCTCTTCAGCATCCTGGCCGGCGGCCTGTTCGAGGTGCCCTGCGTCACCATCGCCAAGGCCGAGCACCGCCACACCTGGCTGGGCGACCTCATCCGCCACAGCTTCGCCTACCCGGGCGTGCGCGACCCCAAGCTGATCACGTACTTCGACCGCGACGACAAGCAGAGCCTGGTGCGCATCATCGGCGAGCTGGCCGGCGAGATGGCCACCACCGGCCGCAGCGTCATGGTGCACGTCGAGGGCACCCGGTCGAAGACCTGCCGCGCGCCGGTGCAGAAGATGAGCGGCGCCTTCATCGACATGGCGCTCAAGGTCGGCGCCCCCATCGTGCCGGTGCGCTTCGTGGGCGGCCTGCCGGTCGAGCCCCTCGACGCGCGCACCGAATACCCCGTGGGCCTGGGCCGCCAAGACATCTGGCTGGGCGCCCCCCTGCTGCCCGAAGAGCTCGCCACCGTGCCCTATGGCGAGCGCAAGCAGCGGGTGATCGCGGCCATCAACGGGCTGGGGCCGGCCAACGAGGACGAGCGCCCGCTGCCCGGCGACCCCGACCTGCAGCGTCGCGTGGCGGCGCGGGTCGCGTCCACCGGCGCGCGTGAAGAGTACGCCGTGCTGGCCGAGGTCTTGACGGATCGTGGGGGCACGAACGCCGAGACGCGGCGCCTGCTCGCGGCCTTGCAGTCCGGCGCGCTGGAGCCCACCGGCGGGGCGTCGGACGGGTGGCTGGAGACGCTGCGGGCGTGGATGGGTGGGGCCACTGAGGCCTGACGGGCGACGCGGTCACGCCGGCGGCGGCTGCAGCCGGCTCGCCTCCGCCGCAGCCCGGGCGACCCGCGCGGTCTTGTGGTCGCCGTCTTCGGCCCAGCCCGGCTGGGCGACGAGGTGCCCGAGCACGCCCCGGGCGCTCGTCGCGGCCCGGAGATCCCGGCCCAGCGCGCGAAACTCCGCGGTCGCGATGACGAAGGGGTTGTCCGACTCCACCGGCACCGTGACGCCGTAGTCCACCGGCTCGCCCTCGGGCTCGAAGGTGCCGAAGAGGCGGTCCCAGAGGATGAAGATGCCGGCGTAGTTGCGGTCGAGGTACTGGGGGTTGCGGCCGTGGTGCACCCGATGGAACGACGGGGCGTTCAGCACCCAGCCCAGGGGCCCGAGGTCGCCGAAGAGCTCGGTGTGCAGCCAGTACTGGTAGAGCAGGTTGAAGGCCATCGCCAGCACCATCATCTCGACGGGGAAGCCCAGCAGGGCCAGGGGCGCCCAGAGCAGCGGCTTGTAGAGGTGCTCGGTCCATGACTGCCGCAGCGCGGTCGAGAGGTTGTAGTGTTCAGAGCTGTGGTGGTTGTGGTGGGCGCACCAGAACAGGCGGACCTCGTGGGCCAGCCGGTGCGCCCAATACATGCACAGATCATCGAGCACGATGAGCAGCAGCCAGCTCCACCACACCGGCTCGATGTCGAAGGCGCGGTGCTGCCAGACCCAGGCCAAGAAGGCCAGCCCGACGATGCGCCAGCCGGCGTCGAGCACCAAGAAGCCCACCCCCATCGACAGGCTGCCGAAGGAGTCGGAGAGCGTGTAGCCCTTGAGCTCGGGGCGCCGTCGCAGCGTCAGCCACTCGAGCAGCATGGTGAGCACGAAGGCGGGGATGGCCAGCAGCAGGACGGTCTCGCTCATGGCGTGGTCTCGGCGTGCGGGCCCTGGGGCAGGCTGGGGGAGCCCAGCTCGCGTCGGACGAGCTCGGTGATGAAGCGGAGCTCGAGGTGGCCGGCGTGGCCGGGGAGCACGCCCGCGGCGACCGCGGCGCCCTGCAGGGTGCTCAGCAGGCCGATGACCACCGCGTCGAAGTCGTCGCGGTGGGCGGCGTCGGGGAACAGGGCCCGCGCCATCGCGAGCTCGCGGTCGGCGTGCGCCACGAGCAGCGGGGACAGGCCGGCCTGCAGGTCGGGGTCGTGGCGCGCGGCCAGGAAGAGCTCGAAGAGCCCGGCGAGGCGGGGGTCTTGGTAGACGGTCCACAGAGCGGCGAGGCCTTGGTCGAGCAGGTCGCCGGCGCCCGCTGCCCCAGGCAGGGCCTCGGCGAAGGCGACGAAGAGCTCGTCGAGGATGGCCTCGGTGGCCGCGGTCAGCAGCGCTGCCTTGGTGGAGAAGTGGCCGAAGAGCGCCCCTTGGGACACGCCGGCGGCGCGGGCGACGGCCGCGGTGGAGGTGGCGGAGAGGCCGCCGTCTGCGAGGGCCCGGATGGTGGCCTGCACGATCGCCGCGCGGGTGGCGATGGCGCGGGCCTGGCGCGGTCGAGACACGCTGCCTCCACATAAAGTGAGCGCTCGCTTTATATAGCAGATGGGAGGAGCCTGCCGCCGTCTCCGGATTGGTGTCAGGTATTGCACGTTGAACGTTCCCGTCCCTGGGGCTGCGCGGGGCATCGCTGCCGGCACGTTCTGGCCGCCAACCCAACCCCTCCCGGTGAGAGAGCGGGATCGCGGCGCCACGCTCGGCACACCGGGCCCAGCACGGTAGCCACCGAGACGACCGCCTCTCGCACGACACTTGAAGGCCTGGAGAGCTCGTGGCGCCGCGCTCACCGAAGACCCTGCTGCTCGCGGCCGCCGCGCTCTGCGCGGTTGCCGGCTGCGGGGGCGGGGGCGCGGCAGACGCGACGGGGTGCGAGCGCCAGCTGTGGTACCCCGACGGAGACGGCGACGGCTACGGCGTCGAGCAGGGGGCGACTTCGGCCTGCGACCCGCCCGATGGCACCGCCGAGCGCACCGGCGACTGTGACGACGACCGGGCCGATGTGCACCCCGGCCGCCATGAGATGTGCGACGGAATCGACAACGACTGCGATCCGTCCACGCCAGACGCCGGGGTGTCTGGGGTCAGCGCCGCTGGCGTCGAAGACCTCACCGGGTCTGTGCCTGCGCCACCCCAGCTGTGGGCGGTGCCTCGCGACCTCACCCAGGTGACCTTCTGCGCCGGCACCCACGCGGTGGGCCTGGTGGTGACGTCGGATCTCGCGATCCGGGGCTCCGGCTCATCCCGGGGTGACGTGGTGCTCTCAGGCGCCGGCGAGGTGGCTGTCCTGCAGGTCGCCGGTGATGACGTCGCGGTGTCGCTGAGCCATCTCACCATCACCGACGCTGCGCCCTCCGACGCCCCGGATGGCGTGGGCTGGTCGGTGACGTGCGAGGGGTCGAGCGAGGTGGTCGCCCAAGGCGTCTCCGTCACCACCGCAGCGGGCGTGGGCGGCTTCACCAGCGCGGGCTGCGACCTGCAGCTGTCCGGCGTCGCCCTCACGGGTGTGGTGCCCACCGACGACGGCGAGGACGGCTCGGCGGGCGGGGTCGCCGTCAGCCGGGGCTCGCTGAGCGTGACCGACGGCACCTTCCTGCACAACTCCGGTATCTCCGGCGACCTGGCCGACATGCGGCTCACCGGGGTGACGATCGCGAGCCACCGATCCACCTTCGGCGCCGCCTTCGAGGCGCGCGCCAGCGACGTGGTGCTCTCCGGTGTGGTCATCGACGACACCCGGAGTGCCTACAACCCCGCCGCGACCTTCGAGTCCTTCAGCGCGGTGCGCCTCACCGACGTGACCTTCTCCCGGGGGCGAAGCGACGACTCGGCGTCGGGCGCCGCCGTGCTCGTGGGCTTCGGGACCGAGGTGGAGGGCTCGTCTGTGACCTTCAACCAGAACGTCGTCTACGACCTGGAGTACACCACCACCACCTCAGGCAGCCGAGCGCTCTACGGCGACCTGGGCGCCGTCGCCACGATGTCCTGCGACACGGAGCGGCGCGACTGCGTGTTCAGCTACTGAGCCCGATGTCGGTGTGATGGACGGCGGCGTGTGATTCGGCTGCCCGCTCAGGGCGCCGGCGCCTCGACCAGCCCGAGCTGCAGCGCCACGCCGGCCAGCGCGCCGCGCTTCGCCTGCGCCCAATCCTGCTCGGCGTCGCGGTAGCGCTGCGACTCGACCTGCAGGCGATTCTGCACGCCGGTGAGCTCGTGCTGCACGCCCAGCCGCTGCACGCCCTCGGTCTCGTTGGCCGGAGGGGGCAGGCTGGCCAGGGTGCGGGCCAGCTCGGCGTCGAGGGCGCGGCTGGCGTCGAGGCGGGCGTCGAGGCTGTCGGCCGCGCGCAGCTGGTCGGCGGCCGCCCGCAAGGGCTCGGGGTCGCCGCCCGACAGCGCCACGAGCTGCGGCACCAGCGCGGCCTGTCGATCGAGCACCCCGTCGAGGTAGCTGCGCGCGTGCTCGACGTTCGTGGCGGCGGCGGCGAGATCCTGGCTCGCGGCCTGCACGGCGACCCCCAGCCCGCCCAGCAGGAGCAGCCCCGCCACCAGCGCGGTGACCGCCCCGATCCCGGCCTTGCTCTTTCGCTCTTGGGCCTGCAACGCGGCCTTCTGGCTCGTGGCGGCCGCCGCCGCTCGGCGCCGGTTCAGCTCCTCCAGCGCGTCATCGACATACTGTGGGTCGACGTCGAGCTCGCGGGCGACCGCCTCGACCTCGGCCAGCGTGGCCCCCTCGCTCGCGGCGCGGTCGTGCGCCTGCAGCTCAGCGGCGATGCCGATGATGTCGTCGATGTCCTCGTCCGGGATGTCCGGGCGGGCGCGGAGCGTCGAGCGGAGCGTGTCAGCCACAGGGCCTCCCCGCGCTGGTTATCGGGGTGGCCCGCGGAACGCATCGCTCTCCGCCGGTTTTCGCGAGGCCCCATGCCGCTCGTCTCCGCCCTGCTGATGGCACCCGTCGCCCTCGCTCTCACGCCCGCCGAGGTGCCCAACCCGCGGCAGCGCGGCGCCTGGGTGGTGGACCTGGCCGAGACCCTCGATGCGGACGACCTGCAGGCGCTCGAAGCCATCGCCGCGGGCCTGCACCGCGACCTGTCGGTGGAGGCGCCGGTGGTGATCGTGCGCGACACCGACCAGGTGCCCAAGGCCTTCACCACGGCGCTGTTCAACGCCTGGGGCGTGGGCGACGCCCGCGCGAACAACGGCCTGTTGACCGTGATGGTCATCGACCAGCGGCGCCTCGAGATGGAGACCGGCTACGGCCTCGAGCCGCTGCTGACCGACGGCTGGCTGGGCACGATGCAGGCCGTGGAGATGGTGCCCCACTTCAAGCGCGGCGACTACGGCGCGGGGCTGGTGGCCGGCATGACCGCCATCGATCGGGAGCTGCGCGCCCACCCCCTCGAGGCCCGCCTGGGCACCGCCGCCCGCGACGTCGACGTGGCCCCATGGCCCGACCGCCCCGAGCCGGTCGCCGGCGCGTCGGTCGGGCCTGCCGCGGCGCTCCTCGCCGGCGGTGGCCTGGGCCTGGGCGCGGCCCTGCTCGGCTTCCTCGTCCTGCACCGGCGCCGGCAGCGCACCTGCGCCGACTGTGCGGTCTACATGCCGCAGCTCGACGAGGCCACCGAAGACGCGCACCTCGACGCGGGACAGCAGAAGGAGGAGGAGATCGGCAGCGTCGCCTGGGACGTGTTCGCGTGCCCCACCTGCAGCGAGGTCCGCACCTTCGGTCGGGCGCGCTGGTTCTCGGGCTTCCGCACCTGTCCCCGCTGCAGCCACCGGACCGCGCGCTCCAGCCGGAAGGTCACCCGGTCGCCCACCGTGAGCAGGACCGGCCGGGCGGTGGTCACCGTGCGCTGCGAGCAGTGCAGGTACCACGACCAGAAGACCGTGATCCTGGCGCGCGTGTCGCCGCCGTCGTCGTCGAGCAGCTCGGGGGGCGGCTCGAGCAGCAGCTACAGCGGCGGCTCGAGCAGCAGCTACAGCGGGGGCGGCAGCTCGTTCGGCGGCGGCAGCAG
>JBDQIL010000257.1:0-6196 GCA_040264415.1 Myxococcota bacterium | reverse complement strand
TGCCGACCCTGCGCTGCGCCATCAGCCCCGACGCCGACGACCTGTTCATGTTCCGGGCCCTGTTGCTCGGGCTCATCGACCCGGGTCCGGTGGACTTCGACATCACCACCGCCGACACCGACGCGCTGAACCGCGTCGCCCGGGGCGAGACGGTCGCTGCGGTGCCCGACGTCAGCGCCATCAGCGTGGCCTGGTACCCGCGCCTGCAAGACGACTGGATGCTGCTGCCCCATGGCGGCTCGGTCGGCCGCAACTATGGGCCGGTCGTGGTCGCGCCGCGGCCCCTCGCGCCCGCCGATCTGGCGGGTCTGCGCATCGGCGTGCCGGGCACGTCCACCACCGCCTACACCGTGCTGCGCCTCATCTGCGACTTCGAGCCGGTGGTCATCCCCATCACGCCGCCCGCGCTCACCTTCCAAGCCCTGTCCGAGGGGCGGGTCGACGCCGCGCTGCTCATCCACGAGGGGCGGCTCACCTTCCGCGACCACGGCCAACACCACGTGCTCGACATCGGGGCGTGGTGGCACGCCGAGACCGGCTTGCCCTTGCCGCTGGGCGCCAACGCCATCCGCCGTTCGCTCGGCATGGAGACCATCTCCGCGGCGAGCGACGCCATGCGCCGGAGCATCGCTCACGGCCTCGACCATCGCGACGAAGCGATCGCGTGGCTGCTCGAGCGGGGCGCCGGGCCCCTCGACTCGGTCGAGAAGGTCGACCACTACCTGTCGCTCTACGCCAACGCCGACACGCTCGACTACGGTGACGACGGCCGAGCGGGCATCCGCGAGCTGCTCGAGCGAGGCGCCGCCGCGGGGCTGCTGCCGCCGGTGGAGCGGCTGGACTTCGCGCCGTAGCCTGAGCTACACTGTACGCATGCGCAGTGCCGAATGGAACCCCACCGACCGCTTCACCGCGACCGAGATCGTGTGGGACGAGGCGCCGCCGCCGGCTCGCCTTCGGGTGACCCGAGACCACTCTCGGACCATCCTGGCCAAGAACAGCAGCCGCGACATCCCCTTCAGCTGGTCGGTGAACCCCTACCGGGGGTGCACCCACGCCTGCGCCTACTGCTACGCGCGCGACTTCCACCCGTACCTGGGCCTGGGCGCCGGCACCGACTTCGAGCAGGAGATCCGCATCAAGCCCGACGCCCCGGCGCTCCTCCGGGCCGCGTTCGAGCGGCCGTCCTGGGCCGGCGAGGCCATCGCGCTGTCTGGCGTGACCGACCCCTACCAGCCGCTCGAGCGGCGACACCGACTCACCCGTGGCGTGCTCGAGGTCTGCGCCGAGTACCGCAACCCGGTGGGCGTCATCACGCGCTCCCCCCTGGTCACCCGAGACATCGACTTGCTGTCCCGGCTGGTCGAGACCGATGGCGTCCGCGTCCACATCAGCCTGCCCATCCTCGACCCCACGCTCTGCCGGCAGATCGAGCCGGGCGCCCCCGCCCCGGCCCGCCGGCTCGAGGCCATCCGCGCCCTCGCCGACGCCGGCATCCCCGTCGGAGTCAGCGTCTCACCGGTCATCCCGGGGCTCAACGACGCGAGCATCCCCGACACCCTCGCGGCCGCCCGGTCGGCCGGCGCCCGGTGGGCGTGGCGCCTCCCCGTGCGGCTCGCGGCCACCGTCGAACAGGTCTTCGAGCGGCGACTGCGGGCCGCGCTCCCGCTGCGCGCCGACGCCGTGATGAATCGCATCCGCCGGATGCGCGGCGGCGGACCGCTCTCGGGCGGGCCGCCGGGTGAGCGCATGCGCGGACACGGCGCCGCCTGGGCGGCCACGGCGGCGCTGTTCGACCTGCACGCCCGAAGGCTCGGATTCGAACCGGTCCCGAGCCGGCCACCGCGCTCCGCGTTCCGGCGCCCCGGCCGCGGCGAGCAGGTCGCGCTCTTCGGCTGAGGCGGTGTGCGACGCAGCGGATCAAGGTTGCGGCGCTGCGGATCAAAGCGGACGGTCCAGCCCCTCCGACTCTGGCACGGAGCTTGCTTGATTGGGGAGCGCCCGGAGGTCCCATGTCTCTGCTCATCGCCCTCACCCTCGCTGCCGCTTCGGCCTCGGTGAGCTCGTCCACGACTGCGCCCCTCGCAGACGCGCCCATCGCGCTCGAGCGGCCGGCCGCGACGCCCTCGCCTCCCTCGCCTCCCTCGCCCCCCGCGGCGCTGCCCGGCCTCATGCTCGAGCCGGGCCTCTTCCACGGCGGAGAGGTGCCCTCCCCCGCGGCGACGCCCGCCACGGGCTGGTTGGCGCTGGTCGCCGACCACGACCGGCTCACGCTGGTGCCTGCCGGCGTCCAAGCCCGCGTCGCGTTCGACCCGCTGGTGGACGCGCCCGGCCACCCCACTGGGGTCGAGGTGCTCAGCCTGCTGGAGGCAGCGGCCGGCGCGCCGGTGCTGCTGCTGCATGGCCTGCCGCTCCAGCCCGGACCGGTCGCCGGAGACTGGCCGAGCGCGAGCCTGCTCGCCGCCGGCTCCAGCCACCGCCTGCCGGCCACCTCCACCGAGACCCGCCTCGTGGTCACCGACGGCGAGGGTGTGGCCGACCCGGAGCGGGTCGAGCCACGGTCGGGGGTGCAGTTGCTGCTGCAGCGCGAGCGGTCGGACGGCACCGTCGTCATCCAGCACCTCGACGCCCTCTCGGGCGCAGACCCCGAGGGTGGCCCGTACCTGCTGTGGGCCGGAGACCTCGACGCCGACGGTCACGCCGACCTGTTGCTCGAGCTCGACGCCGACTACAACCGCTCCCGAACCGTGCTCTTGCTGAGCAGCCAGGCCGCCGACGGCGATCTGGTCGGCGTCGCCGCCGAGCTCGACACCACGGGCTGCTGAGGAGTCGGCGGCGAGGGCGCGCGCGCAATAGGCTGGCGCCATGCTGAACTGGACGACCAAGGGCGCCGTCTCCACCCCGACGACGCTCCAGGTGCGGGTGGAGCGGCGCTATCCGGGCCGCATCCGCGCGGGCGCCCCCCAGCCGAGCCGCAGCCTCACGCCCGACGAGCTCACCGCGACCATTCGCCACTTCACCGATGGCCTGCGCGGACCGCGCACCCGGCCCTGCTCCGGGCTGGTCCTCAGCGGCGCCGGGGTGCTGCAGCGAGCCGACCTCGCAGACGCCGTCGCGCTCGCCCGCGAGCTGGGGGTGCTGCGGGTGGTCGTCCACGTCGACCCGCTCGACCTGCCACACCTGCCGCGCCACGCCGCGCTCCCGATGCTCGACACCGTCGTCTTGCCGGTGCAGCCCGGCGCGACGCTCCCCCACGCCCGGGCCGCCTTGGCGAGCCTCTCCGGAGTCCGGGCCCACACCCACACCGTGTTGTGGGCCGACGCCCTCCCCGAGCTGTCGGCGGTCGCCGACATGCTCGCTGAGGCGGCCCCCGCTGGGGCGGCCTTCTCCTACCCCTTCCCGGGGGCCGCCCCCGCGGCGGTGGCCACCCCCGTCCGCGCCGTCGCGGAGCTGGGCCCCGCCCTCGACCGCCTCCAAACCGCCGGCGTGCACGCCTGGGTCAATGGACTGCCGGCCTGCTTCCTGGGCCCCCACGCGGCCAGCATGCGCCGCACCGGCAACCGATGGTACGTCGACGCCGACCACCAAGCAGACGCCGCCTTGCTCTTCCTGCCCGACGTGCTGCGGTTCGACAAGGGTGACGCCTGCCGGTTCTGCGCGGCCGACCCGGTGTGTGATGGCTTCTTCGACGCGTGGCTGGCCCGGCCGGGTTGGCCGGCCCTGCGCCCGCTCGATCAGCCGCCGGACACCATCTGACGCACCCGCGACAGCTGGGCCTGGGCCGCCTCGCGGTGCTTCGGGTCGTGGGTGATGGCCAGCTCGAGCAGCGCCACCGCCAAGGCGCCCTCCCCCTTCAACAGGTGGGCCTGAGCACGGTACCAATGCACCGCCCGCGGCGGCGCGGCGTCCGCGAGCAGCGCGTCGAGGTCGTCGAACACCCCGAGGGCCTTCGAGGCGTCGCCGGCGCACACGAAGGCGGCGCCCTCGATGAGGAACAGCCGGGGCTCGTCGGGGCGCTTGTTGCGGGCGGAGCGCACGCGGCCCGCGGCCGTGCGGCAGTCGCCCTTCGCGAGGTCGGACACCGCGAACTGCACCTCGGGGGGCAGGTCGGAGATGCGCGCCACCTCGGGCGGGGTCTGGTCGGCCAGGGCCGACAGCGCGGGGATGGGCGCGCCGGGCAGGGCCCCACCGCCGCCCGACTGGTAGACCCACACGCCCACGCCCACCAGGGCCACGAGCGGGATCGCGAACACCCACGGTCGGCGCGGTTTCTCGGGGGAGTTGCCCGGGAGCACGCGCCGGGTGGAGCCCCGCGTCGGCCGACGGGCCGGCGCCGGCGCCGACGCCTCGCGCTTCAAGGAGCCCCGCAGGTCGGCCTCAGCCTCTGCGAAGAGCGCGTCCATGCGGCTCGCTTCTTCGACCAGCTCTTCGTGCTCGGGGCCTTCGGGGTCAGCCGCCTCATGCGCCGCGACCACTCGCTCGAGCAGGCGGAGGTCGTTCTTGCAGTGCGGGCAGTGCTCGAGGTGCCGGTCGGCGGCTTCGCGCACACGCCCCACGAGTCCGCCGGGCGCCAGCGCCAGGGTGACCGCCACCGGCGGGGGCAGGTGGGCGTCGTTGGTGGGCGGGTGGTTCTCCTGCAGCGCCGTGACCGCGTGTCGCCCCGCGACCATCAGCGCCATCGCGGTGAGCTGGGTGGCGTTGTCTGCCCGGCGGCTGAGCACCTCTTTGGCGATCTGGGCCGTCAGCTCGCGCCGAAGGTCGTCTCTTCGAAGGCGCGCGCTCGAGGTGGGGCCCGCGGCCGCCAGCAGCGCTGGGTGGCTCAACACGCGCTCGGCCACGCTCCGCACCGCGTTGCGCACCGCCGTGGCGGCCTTGGCGTCGCCGTCACGCCAGCGCTGCATGAGTTCGTCATTCATGGCCGCAACGGTAGCAGGAGAGCCGAGCGCGTGCGACGATCCCTGGGCGCGCGCGGGCGCCACAGGTAGGGTGGCGTATCAAAATGGAGACACCCATGGCCGACGCGCCTGAGCCCCAACTCGTGCTCATCGTAGACGACGAGCGGGGCATCCAACGCGCGCTGTCCCGGCTGCTCCACCGCCTCAACCTCGATGTCATCACCGCAGGCTCGGGTGAAGAGGCCATGGCGGCGCTCACCGCGCACGACCCGGCGGTGGTGCTGGTCGACTACGGCCTGCCTGACGTCAACGGCGTCGACCTCACCCGCTCCATCACCCGCGAGCACCCCGACCTCGCGGTGCTGGGCATCACGGGCCAGGGCTCCCCCGAGATCGCCGCCGAGATGCTCCGCGCCGGCGCCCGGGCCTACTTCCCGAAGCCCTTCAACCAGAAGGCCTTCCTCGACACCATCCTGCAGACCCTCGCCCAGGTCGCCGCCGAACGCGCCGAGGCCGAGCTCCAAGACCTGCTCGAACACCCCGACGACCGAGAGGCCGAGGCCCTCGGGGTGCTCTACGGGCAGTCGGTCGCCATGAAGTCGTTGAAGCAGCAACTTCGCGATCTACAAGACCTGCCCCGGCGCATTCCGCTGCTGGTGACCGGTGAGACCGGCGTGGGCAAGACCTTCGCGGTGAAGGCCTTCCACGCCCTCGGGGGCGGCGGCCCCTTCGCCAACCTCAACGCCACCACGCTCGCCGACGACCTCGAACAGTCGCTGTTCGGCAACGTGCGCTACACCGGCGTCCCCGCCAAAGAGGGGTGGTGCCAGAAGGTCGGCGAAGGGCTGGTCTTCATCGACGAGATCGGCGAGCTCCCCCTCGACCTGCAGGCCAAGCTGCTGAAGCTCGTCGAAGAGCGGGTGTTCCAACGCAAGGGCGGAAGCGAGACCGAGGAGTTTCGGGGCCGGCTGGTCCTCGCGACCAACCGCGACCTCGAAGCCGAGGTGAAGGCGGGCTCCTTCCGCTCCGATCTCTGGTACCGGATCAAGACCTTCGAGGTGCACATCCCCCCCCTCCGCGAGCGGGCGGACGACATCCCCGCCCTCGCGTGGCACTTCGTGGCCAAGTACAACGAGGACTTCGGCCGAGACGTGCGCAGCCTCACCTGGGAGGCCCAGGAGCTCTTGAAGCTGGGCCGGTGGGACGGCAACATCCGCGATCTGGAGAACCTCATCGCAGGCGCGGTGGGCCAGATGCGCAACCGAACCGAGCTGACCCCCGAGGTGCTGCGCCGGCAGGGC
>JBDQIL010000256.1:0-6225 GCA_040264415.1 Myxococcota bacterium | reverse complement strand
CCTTGGCTTCTGCGTCACGCTCCGGCAGGATGAGCTGCTGGGCGGGCGCCTCGATGGGGGGACGGCGGGGTACGGACGAGCCCCGCTGGGTGGGGATCGGCGGCCGGCCCGGTGTGGCTGGCGATCGCTGGCGCACCGGCAGGTCTTTGAGCTGGTGGCGGACATGGGCGGCCTGCCCCCGCTTGGCCCAGTCGGGGTCGAGCTCGTGCCAGGACTGCCGCTCCTGCACCTGCACGGGCTGCAGCTGCTCCGGTACGAGCAGCCACGTCTCGTGGGCCTGAAAGGGCACGCGGCCCCATCCACCGATCCAGCTCGTACGGAGCGCGGTCCAGGGCGGACCCTCCGACCAGTCGAACGAGGTCAGCTGTGTGTTGCGCCACTCCAGCCCGATCGACCACGGTGGTCGCCAGTCGGGTCCGGCGCGCCATTCCAGGTCGGGTCCGCCGGTCGGTCCGCCCGCAGGCGCGCCGGTGCCCGCAGCTGCGGCTGTGCCCGCGTCGGATGCGCCGGGATCGCCCGGGCCTTGGCCCGAGGGGCTCACCGGCGCCGCCCCCCACCCCGACCGCCGCGGGCCATGTCCCGTGCGTTCGCGATGCGCTCGTCCTCCATCTCCCGCTCGACGATCAGCCGGGCAAGCGCGCGCAGCAACTGGTCTCGTTCGCGCCCGTGCAGGGCCGCGGCCATCCGCAGCGTGGCGGAGATGTCGGTCGGCTCAGCCACTTCAACCCTCCGCAGGGACGGTCGAAGACGGCGACGACGAGGCCGGGTCGGGGATGTTCTCGTCGACCCCGACGCCCGGCCAGTAGTCGGCGCGCTCTTTCGGGACCGGCGTCCACAGGTCGCGCAGGCGACGCGCGCCGACGCCCACGACCAACATGAAGATGGACAGTCCGACCAGGAAGCCGCCTTGCAGGTAGGCGCGCTGGGCCAGCTGGGCGACGGCCCAGGTGGGGGGTTCGGCCGAGGGGAGGAAGACCGGCTTGCGGCCGTGCAGCAGCCCGACGGTGTAGCCCCAGTCTCGAAGCCCCTTCCATTCGCGGCCGATCGCGGTCGCGAGCAGGTCGGGCCAGTCGCCCGCGTCCGGGTCAGGCGCTGCGGCGAGGTCGGCGGGCAGTGATTCAGCGCCGGGCGCCACCTGGACGCTCAGGGCCTCGGGGTGGGCGAGCAGCCACGTGACGCCGCTCCGCGGACCGGACGCCCGGCGGGGCAGCACGCCCCGCTGCAGCAAGCTCACGCCCTGGACGATCTGCCAGTCGGGGATCAGCAGCACCGCGTACCAGTCGCTCCCGGGCTCGTCGGGGTCGTCGAAGGGGCTCGCGCCGTCTCGCACCAGCGGGTACTGATGCGGGACGAGGGCCATGATGTCGGTGAGGTCGGTGGAGCTGCCGGGCTCGTCGGCCTTCGGGAACACCCGGGCGGGCGCGTCGAGGAGGGGGCGACGGTTGGTCTCGCCGGCGCTGGACGTGACCTCCTTGAGATCGAAGATCTCGTGGCCGGCACCATCAACCGCCAGGTCGATGTTGACCCGTCGCGGCGCCGGGGGCTCCCAGATGAGGTTGCCCCAGGGGGTGCTGGACCGCAGCGTGAGCAGGTCGGGCTCGACCAACCCCCGTTCGGGGTGGTTTGGGTCGCGGCTGACGCAGGGGCGCAAG
Source organism: Myxococcota bacterium (assembly GCA_040264415.1). Taxonomy (GTDB): domain Bacteria; phylum Myxococcota_A; class UBA796; order UBA796; family UBA2385; genus M30B51. Next base: position 4,573 of record JBDQIL010000256.1, on the reverse strand, counting down.
GCGGCGCCCCAGATGTCGCTGGCCACCATGCGGGTGGCGCCTGCGCCGCTCAAGCCGTCGTCTTCGCCGCGGCTCTTCTCGCCAGCCGGCACCACCTCGCAGGCGTCGGGAGGCCCCAACAGGGCGGGCACCGGGTCGCGCTGCCCGACGAAGTAGCGGCGGTCTTCGCCGATGCCGCCTTCGCCCGACGGCCGGTCGAGCATGAAGGCCTGGCGCACCCGATCGGCGTCGCTGCCCAGCCAAGCGCGGCCCACCTTGTGCTCGAGGCACAGCTCGATGGAGACCTGCGTGCGGACGAGTTGCTGGATCTGCTCCGTCGCGGGCGCGCCGGTGATCTCCATGGCCAGCCGACGGGGCAACACCGACGGCTCGAGGCTGAAGCGCCGGTCGGGGTTCTCCATGTCATCGGGGTCGACCAGCGCGAGCTGCAGCGTGGACGGGGTGAGCGGCTCGGGCTTGCCCGGGCCCCCGTAGTGCAGCACCAGCGCCAGGGTGGGGGTCAGCCCGTTGCCCAGCGCCTCGGCCTCGAAGATGCCCATGCCGAGTGGTCCCTTCGACGGACCGCACGAGGCGTTCATGCCCGTCGATGGGCTCCAGACGTAGCCGGCCATGGGGATGGCGCCGGCCTGGAGCGTGGCCGACGCGTCGTAGGCGCCGACCAGCTCCCATTGGGTGCCGGCCGCGCCACTGTCGCAGCCCGCGAGCCCCATCAGGGCCGCGAGCGCGAGCGTCGATCGGGGCAGGAGTGAGATCACAGCGGGGTGTAGTCCTCGACTTGGGGCGAGCGGGAGGTGGACAGCGGCCCCCACTCATACACCGCGCTGCCGATCTCCACCGCATAGGCCCGGGCCACACCTTCGCTCGAGAGCACGAGCACATCGCCGTCGCGCAGCTGCAGCTCTCGGGTGGTCGGATCGACGACTTGCATCGAGCCGGGCGGGAGGTTCTGGTCGTCCCACCGGTAGGTGACGCGCTGTCGGCCGCGTCGAGCGGCGCCCACCGGGAAGGCCCGCAGCACCACGATGCGTCGGCTCTGCGCGTTCCCGCCGCTGATGCTGGTCACGTCGTCGGGCGCCCGCAGGCGCACGGTGATCACCTGGGTCTGGGGCTGCCGGCTGATGGGATCGGGTTCGAAGCTCGCGTCACCGAGCACGTGGTGTTCGCGGGGGCGATTGGGGCGCGGCCAGAGCGGCTTGACCGGGTCGTCGAGGTCTTCGATCCGGCCCCGGCGCACCGGCACCAGCCACGGATGGATGGCGCGCGTGGGTCGCATCTCCACCGGGTTGATTCGCAGCGCGCCCTTCGGCACCTGGTCGAAGTCGAGCGCCGTCTCGCCGCCCTGCTCGTCGCGGCCGCTGCTGGGCCGCACCTCGGAGAGCAGGCAGTGCATCGCGACAGGCGTGCGCGGCGGCCAGATGACCGCGACCCAGGCCAACACGAACATCGCGCCGACGAAGGCCTGTTCGAAGCCGGGGCTCTGGCCCTGGAGCAGACGGATGGCCTGCATGAGCAGCCAGAGGCCCATCGCGGGCCCGAGGCAGGCCAGCGCATAGCGGAAGCGGCCGGGCTGCCACCGCTTGCCATCGCGCTGACCCGCCGCGACCCGCTGCCGCAGGTGGCGCGTGCTGCCGTCGATCAGGCCCTCGGCCAAGAAGACCATGCCCAGCAGCCCGCCGGCCCCGAGCCATTCGGCCCAAGCCAGCAGGCCGGGCAGCTCGCCCCGGTTGGCCCGCCCTTCGATGGCGCCTTGCAGCAGGCCGTCGTAGACGCCGGCCCCCAGCCCCAAGGCGATGAAGACGAAGGCGCCGGGCAGCCAGAAGCGGAGGTCACTGGGCCCAGGCGGATCCCAGGCTGTGCGGTGGTGATTGCTGCTGATGAAGCGGAAGAAGGCGGCAGCGAGCGCGGCCCCGACCCCGACCCCGAGCGCGGTGAGCACGCCCGTCGACAGGTTGAGGGTCACGAGTCCGAGATCGAAGCGGGCGAGCGGCGGCCCCGATCCAGGCGACGGCAGCAGCAGCCAGCGCGGGGCGAGGTAGAGGCCGAGGGCGCTGATCGGCAGCCCGATCCGGGCCAGGCGGCGCATGAAGGTGTCGAAGCCCGACGTGCGGTGACGCAGGGCCGGGTGGGGCCCCTCTCCCAGCGCCCGCACCCGCAGCGGGGCGGCGAGCGCGAGGGCCACCATCATCCAGGGCACCAGCCCGTCTTGGGCGAGCACATGGCCCACAGGCACGGCCGCCTGTGCGCCAGCCATGAGGACAAAGATGAGCATCAGGTCGAGGTTCTCAGCGATCCGATCGGCGAGTCGGGCGAAGGCCATCGCCACGCGACCGGGCTCTCCCTTGCCGGCCCGCCCGCGCGTTCGCTTCTTGCCGCCCGAGCCCGTGTTGCCTGCGCCTTGCTTCTTGGCGGTGGGCGGTGGGGCAGCGGCCTTGCCGGTGGCCTGGTCGCGCGAGAGCGGCGGCAAGGCGCGCAGTGGATCGCGGCCGTCCGGGGTCAAGCCGGTCGGCTCACCGGCGGCGGGGCCACCGCTGCGCTCCTGCACGGCGAGGTCGTCTGCATCGCGGGGATCGTGGGGGTCGCTCACGGCGCCTCCCCGGCCTGGGCGGTGCGGGTGTCGGTGCGCGCGAGGTTCTGCAGCGCCCGGTCGACAGCCTGCCGGGTCTGCTGTACGCCGCTGGCGCAGGGGAAGTCGAGCTGCCCCTCCGGCAACCCGCTCTCTCCAGCGATGTAGGGCTGGATCAGGCGGCACCAGGGCGTGGCCTGCGTGCGGTCGCTGTAGGCCCGTCGGCGATCCACCGCAGCGTCCTTGGCGCGCTGGGCGTCTCGCTTCTGTCGGTCGGTGCCTTCGAGCAGCTGGTCGAGATCTTCGGTGCCCTCGCCGGACGCGAGCCGGTCCATGCGGGTCTGCCACGCGGCGTTCCAGCGGTGTGGCTGGTCGGGGTTCGACGAGATCGACGCCAGCATCTGCGAGACGAAGCACTGGGTGGCCGCGTGGCCGCAGGTGCTGCTCGAGCGGGCGCGGCCGTAGCTCTCGAGGTTCATCGCAGACTGCCATGCCCCGCCCGGCTCGCTCGACACCCACTTGAGCTGCTCGCCGGGGCGATCGTAGCCGAGCTTGCGCAGGTTCACGCCGCCTGCGTAGGTCTCGCCCGCGCTGCCTGCTGCGCGGTAGTCGATGGTCTCACCAGACCACCGCGGCGCGGGCATGCCGTCGACGATGACGTCGGCTTCGCCGTTGGTCAGGTAGTCCTGGGCCACGAGGTTGAACGCGCAGACCTCGAACGGGTAGGGCTCCTTCCAGGTGCCGTCTCGGTTGTGGTTCCAGGGGACCTGCAGGGTGGCGAAGGCCTTGCCCCGGTTCCGGTCGGTGAGCGTCTCCGGCCCCCGGCGGTCGATGCACCGCCCCAGGTCGGTGCCCCGGGTGAACCAGTCGTCGCGGTTCGGGCTGTCTCGGACGCGGTAGAGCGACGCGCAGATCTGCGCACAGAGTTGCTGCTCTTCGGCGGGCCAGGGCGTGTTCGCGCGCTCCGGGAGCAGGGGATGGACGGGGCGGTACCGAACCATCCGGCGGGCCACGACGCCCCAGCACGCCCCGAGGTCTTCGGCTTCACCGAGCTCGAGGCTCGTGAGGATGGCGTCGAGCTCGAGCTGGCGGGTGACCGCACCGACCGTGCGGCCAGCGTAGGCCTTGGGCACCGGCGCGCGGAGGTCCCACCGCACGCGCACGCCGCCCGGCTCGACCCAGCCGCCGCCGGAAGACGCCATGGGAAGCTCAGAGTCGGTGAGCGCCATGTGGCACTTCCACAGATCGGGGGCCTTCTGCACCACCGACTCGTAGACGACAGATGGGTGGTTGTGGGGGCTGAAGCGCGCCTCGACGTAGCGGTCGACCAGAGCGTCACCCCAGGCGCGCCCGGCCTCGACCTCCTCCTCCACCTCTTCGAGCGCTGCGGCGAGGGGATCGTCGGCAGCCTCGGCGGCCAACGCGGCCTCGTCGTCGAAGGTGGCGTCGAGTGCGGCGTCGAGCGAGTTCCAGCCCAGCTTGGCCCACTCGGAGCCGGTCGGGGGGGGCACGCTGCCGCGACCTTCGCAGAGCTCGGCGTAGCTCGCGGTCGCGAACGGGCCGGCTTGGGCGCCGTTGTTCAGGCAGACCCGCTCGGTGGGCGGGAGGGCTTCAGCGGCCTTGATCAGCGCGTGCTGTCGGAGCTGCGCCGGCTCGGAGAGCTGACGGTCGACGGTGCGCACGATGGGCGCGAGCGAACCGACATGCCGCGCGACGACCGACCCCTCGATCTGCCGCTCGAGCCGGGGGCGGAAGGCGTCGCAGGTGCGATCGAGCTCGCGAACCAGCTGCCCCAGCGCCTTGACCTGGTAGACGGGGTCGTCCAGGAAGCGGTCCGGCTGCGGCAGATGGAAGAGGTCAGGCTCTTCGGGGTCGAGCCGGTAGTCTTCGGGGTGCTGGAGGACGTTGTAGCAGGCCTTCGCGGCGAGGAGGTCGGCGTAACCGGAGTTCTCGGGGAGCTCCTTGACCTTGATCTCGTCGGCGTGAGCCTCTTCGGGGATGGCGAAGGGG